>JAYTSX010000190.1:0-5757 GCA_043745445.1 Elusimicrobiota bacterium | reverse complement strand
GGGGCGGCGGCGGCAACTCCATTAACGGAGCCCCCGATGAGAACGGGAGTCCTGTGATTGCTATGGCCGGTGTGCCCGATGTCGGTCTCGGCGTCCCGAGCGGCAAAACCTTTACGCTGAAGTCCGGTGCCGTAATTCAAACCCAGCTCTTCACGAAGAACGGCCAGACGCTCGTCGGCTTCACCGCTCCGATGGCGATTGACGGCGACGGGCCGAAAACAGCAGAAGATAAAAAGAAAGAAACCGGCACTGACACCTATTACCAGAAAGACACTTCGCTGCGGTATACTCCCGGCGGAGAGAGCGTGAACGGGCGAGCCGTCCCCTTTATCGTCGTCTCTGAAGAATTATTGTCCAAGCATCCCGAGATCAAGCTCGGGGACTATGCGACGATTACCTACGGCGGCAAGACGATGTACGGGATCATCGCCGATGTAGGCCCGCGGCTTGGGGAGGCCTCTCCGGCAACGGCGAAGGGCATTGGCATCAACCCCAATCCGGCGGACGGCGGCATGGAAGCGGCTGCGGTCCGGTACATCATCGCTCCCGGAAGCGGGAGAAAATTCCCCAACATCCCGCGCAAGGGCGCTCAGGTCCAGAACAACGGGAGCTCCTATTTCAATGGGCTTGGGGCCAACCTGAGGTAGCCTCGTCCCACGCGTTCCTCAGGCGGGAAATGCTAAAATCCTTTTCCTCCCGTGGCAATTCTCCTCAGCTGTCAACATCTCACCAAGAGCTTCGGCATTCGCCCGCTCTTCGAAGGCTTGGCGTTCGGGCTCTTCGAGGGTGAGCGTACGGGCCTGATAGGTCCCAACGGCGCCGGTAAATCGACGCTGCTGAAGATGCTGGCCGGACTCGAAGGCGTCGATGAGGGGAAGATCGTCGCGCGCCGCGGCCTGCGCGTCGGCTATGTCGCCCAGCAGGACCGCTTCGAGACGGTAGGCGAAGGCTGGACCGTCCGTGATGAGCTGAACCGTGCGCTCCAGGGCCTGAATCTTGAGGACTGGGAGATCGACATGCGCGTCGAGGCGGGCATGGAACAGTCCGGCTTTGTGGACCCCGATCAGCGCGTGGACAAGCTCTCCGGCGGTTGGCGCAAGCGCCTCGCCATTTTGTCCCAGGTGCTCCGTGAGCCCGATCTGCTTCTTCTGGACGAACCCACCAACCATCTCGACCTGGAGGGCGTGCTGTGGCTGGAGCGCTTCATGTCCGGCGTCACCTTCTCGTTTTTAACCATTACCCATGACCGCAGCTTTCTTGAACGCGTGTGCAACCGCGTCATCGAGCTCAACAAGCGATACAAGGACGGGCACTTCTCAAGCCAGGGAAACTACAGCGATTTTTTGGAGAAGCGCGAGGCGCTGTTCAGCCATCAGGCCACGCTTCAACAGACGATGCAGAACACGGTGAAGGGCGAGATCGCGTGGCTTCGTAAGGGGCCTAAGGCGCGCACGACCAAGCAACAGGCGCGAATCGACCGCGCCGGCGAGATGATCTCGGACCTGGCGGAGCTTAAGTTCCGCAACGCTCAGGTCCGCGCGACCGAGATCGACTTCGACGCGACCGAGCGGCAGAGCAAGAGCCTGGTTCGGTGCCTCGGCGTCGAGAAGTCGATGGGCGGCAAAAAATTATTCGGTCCGCTCGATCTGATCCTGTCTCCGGGAGACAAGCTCGGGTTGCTCGGTGAAAACGGCTCCGGTAAGAGCACCTTGCTTAAGATGTTTGCGGGGGCCTTGGCTCCCGACAAGGGGACGATCCGGCGCGCGGAGCATCTGAAGGTCGTGACCTTCGACCAGCACCGCGAGCAGCTTGACATGACGAAGACGCTCAAGCGTTCCTTGTGCGAAGTCGGAGAGCATGTGGAGTTCAAGGGCTCGCGCATCCATGTTTACGGCTGGGCCGAGCGCTTCCTGTTCCGCACGGAGCAGCTGGAGTATCCGATGAGCCGGCTCTCCGGCGGCGAGCAGGCGCGCGTGCTCATCGCGCGGCTTATGCTGCGTCCCGCCGACATTCTTCTGCTCGATGAGCCCACCAACGATCTGGACCTCCAGTCGCTCGAGGTGCTGGAGAACAGCATGATGGAGTTCCCCGGCGCGCTGGTTCTCGTGACCCACGACCGTTACCTGCTTGAGCGCGTCTCTCAGCGCATCCTCGCGCTCGACGGAAAGGGGAACGCGAACTTCTACGCGGAGCTCTCCCAGTGGGAAGCCGCGCGCGAGGAATCGGATTCTCTCGGCGTCTCTCATCCCGTGATGGCCCCGGCCGGCGTCAAGGCGGAGCTGACGCCGAAGGAAGCTAAGGAGCTCCAGAAGATCGAGGCAAGCATCAAGTCCGCCGAGAACGAGGCCTCCATGGCCCGCGCCGCGCTTGAGGATCCTGCCATCGCCACCGACGCCCCCGAGTTGATTAAGCGGCAGGTGGCGCTCGATGAGGCCCGGCAGAAGGTCGAGGCGCTTTTTAAGCGCTGGAACGACCTTGAAGCCCGGCGCTAGCCCTGTAACCATTCCGTCATTGAACTTCGAGGCTGCCCGGTTATACTTACATTAATGCGTCTACGATCCGCCCCCTTGTTGCTCCTCCTGGTCGTTGGCGCGGCCTGCAGCAGCGAGGCGGACGGGGTTTCCGCCGGCGAGGAACGCTTGCTACGCGCTTCGCGGACCGGCGACCTGAAGACCTTGACCCGTTTGCTCAACGCCGGGGCGGATATCGAGGCGCGAAATCCTGGTGATGGCTGGACGCCCTTGATGTGGGCGGGGGTCAAGGGCGACGCGGCGACCGTGAAATATCTTTTGTCGCGAGGCTCCAACATCGAATCGCGGGACCGCAAAGGCCTGACGCCGCTCTTAGTCGCGGGCCGCTGGGGTCAGGTCAAGGGCGTGGCGGCGCTTCTTGACGGTGGCGCGCGCCTGGAAGCCGTGGACGGCATCGGCTGGAACGCGTTGACATGGGCGGCGTTCAAGGGACAGACGGAGATGGCCGCATTTCTCCTGGACCGGGGAGCCTCGGTCGATGTGCGTGATCCCGGCGGGCGAAGCCCGCTGATGCTCGCCGCGATGAAGGGCCACGACAAGATCGTCGACATGCTGTTGGCCCGCGGCGCGCGCACCACAGGCCGCGACCCGGACGGAAGGACGGCCGCGGAATTAGCCGAGCAAAACGGCTACGACGACATCGCCCGCCTGCTTCGCTCTAAGGCTTCTTAAGATCGATGAAGGGCGTCGCACCGCTGGTGACCTGCGGCAGCTGGCCGTTCCACTTGTCGATCGCGCGGTAGTTCACGAGCGTCTGCGTTAAGGACGCTTGGAGCAGGCGGTTGGACTCAGACTGTGCCTTCGCGCGCACGAGCGTGGACTTCGCCTCGCCTTCGGCTTGCGCGACGGCGGCCTTGGCGAGCGTTTCCTGCTTCTGCAGCTCGTACTCAGCCTGCTGGGCCTGCTGTTGGGCGGCCATCTTCTGCTGCATCTGGTTTTCGATGGCGGGGGGCAGGTGGCTGGCGCCGAGGTTGACCTTGTCGAGCACGAAACCCATCTTGGTCATCTCGCCCTCGAGGTTCTTCTCGATCATGCCCTGAAGATCGCCGCGCTTGGCCGAGATGATCTCGGACAACGACATTTGTCCGGCCGCGTTCTGCGCCACGGTGATGATGGTGCGGCGGATGAAGGTATTCTCGATGTCCTCGACGGGCGCGCCGCGGAAGGATTTAAATACATGCGCGGCCTTCTCCTCCGAGGTGTTGTAGGTGACCGAGATGTCCTGACGGATATGCTGGCCTTCCTTGGTCGGCAGGTCGATGGAGTCGTCCACCGCGGAGGAGCCCTCGTCGGAGCGCATGACCATGGTGTAGGTGCGAAGGGCGGTCGGGTAGCTCTGCACGCGCGTGATCCAGGGCACGCGCATCGCCAGGCCCTGGCCGACGGTGCGCAGGGACCCCGACCAGATGTTAAAGATCACGCCGGTGTAGCCGGGGGCCACGATCGTGTAGGAGCTCATCACCACTGTCAGCAGAAGGACGGCAACGGCGATCACGCCGACGCGGCTGCCCATCTTGGCGATCGACTCGGGGGAAAGATCGGAATTATTGGCCATGGTCACTCCTTGCGTTTCTTGTTGACGGATTCGATGACGGCGTCGATGATATCGGCGCGATGCGGCGCGACGAGCCGCAGGATCAGCTGTTCCAAGCGCCGGCGTAAAGGCTCCAACAGCCGGCTGAGGAGCCACACGACCGCGGCCAGAACGACGAGTTCGGCGAGAGACGCGCTCATAACGCAAGATAGCACATTTACCAATCGGGGCGTGCCAAGGCTGTTACGGACGGGTTAAAGGACGGCAACGAAAAGAGCCGTTATTTTCGGTAAATATTCGGCAAAGCCCCCTTGCGAATCGCGGCCCCCGGGCTTATACTGAACTCATGACCGCCAAAGCCCGCTCGTTGTTTGCCGTCGTTTCCGAGGCCGTCGAGACCGCCGCGGGCTACGCGCTCGTCGTGGTCGGTATCTACTCCGCCATTTTCGTGGATGTGACCGGCAACGGCTCTCTCTGGAAGTCGATGCATCACTTCCAAACGACCTCACAGGAGTCACTTCAATCTCCCAACGCGACCACCGTGATCAAGGTTCCCACGCAGCCGCTTGTCGGGAAGGTGCACGAGGAGCGCATGCTCGCCGTTTTTGACGAGGAGCCTCCCTCGGGCACGGTCGCGGCCGTGTATCAGGACCCGGCCACGGCGGGCACGCGTCCTTCGGCCGCTTTCACGGACACGCCTGCCGATCCGAATTCCGGCAAGACCTGGAAGCGCAACCTCAAAGGCGTGCTCAGAAACTTTACCGTGTATGGCAATGGGGAGCAGGCGACCTCCGCATCCGCGTCAGGGGGCGGTGGTTCCGCACGGACGACCACCGCGTCCGCGACGAAGGAGGTCGCGGCGGTGGGCTCGGCGGCTCGCGCCGAGACCGTGGCCGCCGCGCGGCCCGGCGTGGGCACGCGCATGTCTCACGGCGCCCTGGGCGCTTCGGACACCTCGCGCAACGTCCGCTAAATTACTTGGCGGGCGGCACGAACGGAGAAGCGAAATCCTTGCCGGTGATGGCCACGGCCTTGACCGACGCGGCGGGAAAACGCAGGCGAGCGTCCGAATCCTTCGGAATCATCTCGATGTACGCCTCGCCGCTCATCGGCGTCAGCTCGCGGTTGAACAGATAGCCTTCCAGCGTCTTGCCGTCAATGAAGGAGACTGTCACGTGGCCCCGAAAATCAAAGGCTTCGTCGATCTGCCGCGCCACTTCGTTTGAAAGAGTCATTTCGTCTCCTGTTCTACCCGATGAGAGCCGTCAGGCTCGTGACGGTCTTGTCCCAGTCTCCGTCCGCGGCTCCGCCCTGGGCGAAATCCGCCCGTCCGCCTGCTGAGCCGCCATGCGCGGCGGCGAAGGCCTTGGCGATCTTCGCCGCGTCGACGCCCTTGGCCGCCAAGTCCGGCGTGGCCGCGAGCACGAACGACAGCTTCCCCTCGCCGGACGCGGCGAGAAATATGAGACCGGAGCCGACCTCGGCCTTAAGCTTGTCGGACAGGCCGCGCAGGGATTTGGGATCCGCGCCGTCGAGTCGCTGGAGGACGAGTTTGACCCCCTTGATCTCCACGACCTTCTTGCCGGCCTCGGCTTGAGCGGCGAGCTTGGACGCCTTGAGCTGGCCGAGCTTGTTCTCAAGCGCTTTGATGCCTTCGCAGGCGTCGGCCTTGCCGCCAAGCGCGCGGATGGA
>JAYTSX010000189.1:0-5771 GCA_043745445.1 Elusimicrobiota bacterium | reverse complement strand
GGCGGCATGCGCCCCGACTGGAAGAAGGCGATCGTCACGGTGACGAAAGGCCAGAAGATCGACTTCGCGACCCCCGCCGCTTAAGAGAAAATAACATGCCCATCAAATCCTATAAGCCGTACACGCCTTCCCGTCGCGGGATGACCTCCCAGGACTACTCGGACATCACGACGAACGTGCCCGAGAAGTCTCTCGTGTCGAAGTTGACCCGCAAGGGCGGCCGCAACAACACCGGCATGATCATGGTTCGCCATCAGGGCGGCGGCCACAAGCGCGCGTTCCGCGCGATAGACTTCAAGCGCTACGACAAGGCCGGCGTCCCGGGCAAGGTCGTCTCCATCGAGTACGATCCCAACCGCTCGGCTCGCATCTGCCTCGTGAACTACGCGGACGGCGAGAAGCGCTACATCGTCCAGCCGGCCGGTATGAAGGTCGGCGACGCGGTCATGAGCGGCCCCGATTCCGAGATCAAAGTGGGCAACGCTCTGCCCCTCATTAAGATTCCTGAAGGTACCTTCATCCATTGCGTGGAGCTCAACCCCGGTAAGGGCGCGCAGATGATGCGCTCGGCCGGCACCCAGGCCCAGCTGATGGCGAAGGACGGCGGCTACGCGCAGATCAAGATGCCCTCGGGCGAAGTCCGCATGGTGCCCGACTCCTGCTACGCGACGATCGGCCAGGTCGGCAATTTCGAGCACAACACCATCACGCTCGGCAAGGCCGGCCGCAACCGCCACCTCGGCATCCGCCCGACCGTCCGCGGCGGCGCCATGAACGCCACCGACCATCCGCTCGGCGGCGGTCGCGGTAAGTCGAAGGGTAACAACCACCCGCGCTCTCCTTGGAACCAGCTCTCGAAGGGTTTCAAGACCCGGAACAAAAAGAAGGTCTGGGGCTGGATGATCGTCTCCGACCGGCGCCGCTCGGCGCAGCACGCTTAAAGAGGAATTATGAGCCGATCTACTAAAAAAGGACCCTACATCGAGCCGAAGCTCCTGAAAAAGGTGCAGAAGCAGAACAGCGCCGGAGAGAAAAAGCCGATCAAGACCTGGGCGCGCCGCTGCACGATCACGCCTGAGTTCGTCGGTCACACGTTCTCTGTGCACAACGGCCGGAAGTTCCTGCCCGTTTACGTCAACGAGCAGATGGTCGGTCACAAGCTCGGCGAATTCTCATTCACCCGGTTCTTCAAAGCTCACGGCGGCACGAACAAGGCCGCGGACGCCAAGACCTAAGATCTTAAGGGATAAAGAGAAATAACATGGAAGCGACAGCTCATTCACGGTTTCAGCGCTACGGGACGCGCAAGGTTGGTCAGGTCCTTAAGGAAATCCGCGGCAAGTCCGTCCTCGAAGCCGAGCGGATCATTCCGATGATGCCCCGCATCTGCTCGGTCATGGTCGGCAAGGCCGTCCGCTCCGCTGCGGCGAACCTCGTCAACTTGGCCGCCAAGAGCGGGCATCAGATCAACCCCGACAAGGTCTACATCAAGTCCTGCTGGTCCACGATGGGCCCGATGGGAAACATGAAGCGCATGCTGCCCGCTCCTCAGGGCCGCTCCTACACCTTCAAACGAAAAGTCTGCCACTTGACCGTCATCGTCAGCGATGAGCGCGTCTTGTCCAAGGGAACCAAATAATATGGGCAATAAGATCCATCCGAACGCGCTCCGCCTCGGTTACATTCACGATTGGCAGTCCAAGTGGTTCTCCACCAAGGACGCTCCCGCCCTCATCGGTGAGGACTTCAAGATCCGCAACCTCGTCCGCAAGGCCTTCCGTCTGGCCGCGGTCAGCTGGGTCGGCATCGAGCGCGCCGGCTCATACCTGCGCGTCAACATCCACACGGCCCGCCCCGGCGTCGTGATCGGCAAGAAGGGCGCCGACATCGAAGCCCTGCGCAAAAATGTCGAAGCCATGACCTCCCGCAAGACGTACGTCAACGTCATGGAAATCAAGGATCCCGAGCTCGATAGCCGCCTCGTCGCGGACTCGATCGCGGTTCAGCTCGAGAAGCGCATCGCCCATCGCCGCGCCATGCGCCGCGCGATGGAACGCACGATTCAGTCCGGCGCGCTGGGCATCAAGGTCATGATCTCCGGCCGCGTTAACGGCGCCGAGATTTCGCGCCGCGAGTGGCAGCGCGAGGGCCGCGTGCCCCTGCACACCTTCGCCGCCGACGTCGACTACGGCACAGCCGAAGCCATGACGCACGCCGGCCTCATCGGCGTAAAGGTCTGGATCTTCAAGAAGCAGCATTTCGTGAAGTCTCTCAAGGAACTCCAGCTGATGGCCAAAAAAGAAGCGGCGCTCGTCGCGGCGGCCATGGCCATCGAATCCGGCGAGCAACCGGCCTCGCCTTCCGCGGCGCCTGCTCCGGAAGGGGGACGCTAACATGCTGATGCCCAAGCGCGTCAAGTATCGCAAGCCCCACTCTCATCCCCGCATCAAGGGACCGGCGAAGCGCGGCGTCAGCCTCGCGTTCGGCGAGTTCGGCCTCAAGGCGCTCGAGCCCAAGTGGGTCACCGCGCGCCAGATCGAAGCGAGCCGCGTGACCATCAGCCGCCACCTTAAGAAAGGCGGCAAGCTCTGGGTCCGCATCTTCCCCGACAAGGCCGTCACCAAGCACCCCGCCGAAACCCGCATGGGTAAGGGTAAGGGCGCTCCAGATCATTGGGTCGCCGTCGTGCGCCCCGGCCGCATGTTGTTCGAGGTCGGCGGTTTGACCTTGGACGAAGCCAAGAAAGCCCTTAAGATGGCCTCTTACAAGCTGCCCCTTTTCACGAAGTTCGTCGTCCGCGAGCACATCTAAATATATGGCCGATAAGAAAACGAAGACCGCGACGCAAGACAAAACCGCTCTCAACCCGACGGAGCTGAAAAACGCTTTGCGGACCGCGCTCGAGAAGCGCGCGAAGCTCACGTTCCAGCACAACGTCGCTCCGCTCAAAAATCCCATGGAGTTGCGCTTTCTCCGTCGTGAGATCGCGCGCCTCAAGACTCAACTTTCCGTGAAGGAGGCCGCGAAGTGACGAAGACCGCCGCCGCTCCCGCCGCCGCCGAGCTCGACCTTGAGCGCGGTAGCCGCAAGACTCTCGAAGGAGTCGTCGTGTCCGATAAGATGAACAAGACCCGCACCGTCCGCGTGTCTCGTTCCGTGCGGCACCCCTTCTACGAGAAGATCATGAAGAAGTCCAACAAATTCCACGCCCACGATGAGAACAATGAGGCTCGCGAGGGCGACATCGTGGAGATCGCCAGCACCCGGCCGCTGTCCAAGCTGAAGCGCTGGCGCATCGTCCGCATCGTCAAAGCCGCGCCGAAGGGCCTGGCGGAGGCTAACGCCAAATGATTCAGCTTCGCACGATGGTCAACGTCGCCGATAACTCCGGCGCGCGCCGCCTGCAGTGCTTCCACGTGATGGGCGGCTCGTACCGCCGCTACGCGTCCTTGGGAGACATCATCGTTTGCTCCGTGGTGGACGCTCTCCCCAACGGCGCGATCAAGAAGGGAACGGTCGTCAAGGCGGTCGTGGTGCGCGTCAAGCGCAACCTTCGCCGCGCCGACGGCTCCCACGTCGCTTTCGACGACAACGCCGCGTGCCTGATCGACGATAAGAACGAACCGAAGGGAACCCGCGTGTTCGGGCCCGTGGCGCGCGAACTGCGCGACAAGGAGTTCCTGAAGATCGTTTCCCTCGCCCCGGAGGTCGTGTAGTCATGAAGTTCAAGATTAAGAAGAAGGACAAGGTCATCGTGATCTCCGGCAAGGAGAAGGGCAAGATCGGAGAGGTGCTCGAGCTCATCGCGGGCGATAAGTTCACGCCGACCCGCGTGCTCATCGCCAAGATCAACATGGTGACCAAGCACAAGAAGCCGACGCAGACTGATCCCGGCGGCATCACGAAGATGGAAGCTCCGATGTCGATGAGCAACGTCATGCTCCTTGACCCCAAGACCAACAAGCCCACGCGCGTGCGCATCAAGATCGCCGCGAACGGCGATAAGTCCCGCGTGGCGATCAAGTCCGGCGAGACGATCGCCTAATATAACGGTAAGGAACTATGGCTGAGAAAACGACAGACGACACGAAGGCGAAAGCGGCGGCGAACAAGGCCGCTCAGGCCGCCAAGAAAGCGGGCCTCGAGAAACAGGCCGCCTCCAAGGCCGGCCCGGCGTTCGAGCTGAACCAGGACGGCCGCGAGGCCGAGCACCCGGTTCCGCGCCTCAAGACTTTTTACCGCGAGAGCGTAGTTCCTACTTTCATGGAAAAGCACGGGATGACGAACCAGCATGAGGTTCCGAACCTGCGCAAGATCGTGGTCAACATCGGCGTCTCCGAAGCCCGCGACAACGTCCAGATGCTCGACAACGCGCGCGAAGAGTTGGCGTTGATCACCGGCCAGTGGCCGCAGGTTCGCAAGGCCACGAAGTCGATCTCCAACTTCAAGCTTCGCCAGGGCATGCCGATCGGCGTGCGCGTCACGCTGCGCGGCGATCGCATGTGGGAGTTTCTGGACCGGCTCATCGCCGTCTCCATTCCCCGAATCCGCGACTTCCGCGGCCTCGAACCCCGCGGCTTTGACGGCAGCGGAAACTTCAACCTCGGTCTCAAGGAACAGCTTATTTTCCCTGAGATCAAGTCCGAGCGCGTCCCGCAGCAGCGCGGCATGAACATCTCGTTCGTGATCGGCGGTGGAAAGGACGATCTCAGCCTCGACCTCCTCAAGGAGCTCGGGATGCCGTTTAAGACGGCCGAGCAGGCCGCGAAGAAGGGGAACAACTAATCATGGCCACAACCGCATGGCGCGCCAAAATGACCAAGGCGCCGAAATTCTCCACCCGTCATCGCAATCGCTGTCAGATCTGCGGCCGACCTCGCGCGTTCTACCGCGACTTCGGCCTGTGCCGCATGTGCTTCCGGAAGATGGCCCATCAGGGTCTACTCCCGGGCATCAAGAAATCCTCCTGGTAAGGTAATCATGGACCCCATCGCCGACTTATTGACTCGCATCCGCAACGCCAACATCCGACAGAAGGACCGCGTCGACGTCCCCATGTCGAAGCTGAAGATGGAAGTCGTTCGCGTCTTGAAGGAAGAGGGCTTCATCGCCAACTTCAAGACCCTGTACAATGGGACCAACAAGCAGGGCACCATTCGCGTGTTCCTCAAGTTCTCCCCGACGAAGGAAGCCGTCATTCGCGGAATTCAGCGCGTGTCGAAGCCCGGCCTGCGCATTTATCGCGCGCACGACGAGATCCCCAAGTCGCGCGGCGGCTTTTCCGTTACGATCGTGTCCACCTCCCAGGGCGTCATGACCGACGCGATGGCGAAGGAAAAGAAAGTTGGCGGCGAAGTTCTCTGCCAGGTCTGGTAAAAAAATATGTCTAGAATTGGAAAGCAGCCCGTCATCATTCCGAGCGGAGTCCAGCTTAAGCTGGAGGGAAACCTCGTCACCGCCAAGGGACCCAAGGGAGAGCTTAAGGAAGCTCTTCACCCTTACGTCAAGGCCGAGATCAAGGATGGAGCCGTCATTCTGACCACCGACATCACGGTCGCCCGCGACGCCTCCGCGATCTGGGGCATGACCCGCGCTCGTCTGAACAACCTCGTTCAGGGCGTGGCGGTCGGCTACTCGAAGATCCTCGAGATCCACGGCCTCGGTTTCCGAGCCGAGATCGCGGGCCAGAAGCTCACGCTCGCGCTGGGTAAGTCGCATCAGGTCATTTTCGAAGCGCCGAAGGGCGTGACGATCACGGTCGACGCGAAGAA
>JAYTSX010000188.1:0-1599 GCA_043745445.1 Elusimicrobiota bacterium | reverse complement strand
GCTGAAGCTCGGGGCCGTAGTCGTTGGCGGCCATGAGCGTCATGATCGCCCACGCGGTCTGCGTCGGCGTGGCCGGGCCTTTGCCCTTGAGCGTCGGGTCCGAGTAGGTTTCGCAGGTCTCGCCCCAGCCGCCGCTTGGCAGTTGAACCGATTTGAGCCACTGAGTGGCGCGGCGCACATACGGCTGATTCATGTTCTCGCCGATCGCGGCGAGCCCGCGCAGGGATTGCCAGGTGCCGTAGATGTAGTTGACGCACCAGCGGCCGTACCAGGAGCCGTCGCTTTCCTGCTCGGCCTTGACGAACTTGATGGCCTTGGCGGCCGCGGGGTAGGACGCGTCGTAGCCGCAGTAGCCCAGGAGCTCAAGAACGCGCGCGGTGATGTCGCTCGTGGGGGGATCGATCATCGCGTTGTGGTCGGCGAAGGGAATCTTATCGAGAATCGCCTTGGTGTTTTCTTTGTCGAAGGCCGCGAAGCCGCCCGTCACCGACTGCATGGACATGAGCCAATTCAGGCCGCGCACGAAGGACTTCTCACGAATCTGGGCGTTGGGCTCCTCGAGGTGCACATGGCGCAGGGCCAGGAGCACCATCGCGGTGTCGTCCACATCGGGGTAGAATGAGTTGTTGAACTGGAAATGCCAGCCGCCCGTGGGGCCGGTGGGATTCGTGTTCGCCCAGTCGCCGCGGGTCTTGATTTCTTTGGAGATCGTCCATTGCGCGGCCTGCACGAGCGCCGGATGAGAGCGATCGAGACCTGACTCGGCGAGTGCGATCATCGTGATCGCGGTGTCCCAAACGGGGGAGCGGGAGGGCTGATAGCGCGTCGAGTCTTCGCCGGGAACTTCGAGGCGGTCGAGCTCCTGAAGCTGAGCCACGAGGCGGGGGTCGGTATCCGGGTAGCCCAAGCACTTCATCGCCATGATCGAGTTGGCGATGCCCGGGTAGATGGCGCCCAGCCCGTCGCTGTCTTGAAGGCGTTCGAGGATCCAGTCCTCGGCCAAGCGCAGGGACCAAACTCGTATCCAATGGCCGCCGCGGCCTTCCATGCCCTTCAGGAACGAGTCCCACATCAGGAAGAAGGTCGTCCAGGAAATCAGCGCGTGCGGCGCGACGGCCTCGGACAGGGGGATGTATCGGCGGCTGTCGGGGAAAAGCTCGTCGATCGTCGCATGCGCGGGGCACGGGATGGCAGGCTGGAAAGCCCACACGATCGCCAGCGGCACCACGATCGAGCGCGTCCAGGCCGACATCTCGTACAGGTTAAAATAGAACCAGTTCGGGAACAGCATGATCTCGGGCGGGATCGTGGGCACGCCGCGCCAGTCGTACTGGCCGAACAGGGCGAGGTAAAACTTGCTGTAGGTGTTCGCCTTGTGGATGCCGCCGAGGGCCTTGATACGCTTGCGCGCGGCCTCGAGGCGGGGCTCATTGGGAGAGTGGCCGGCGAACTTAAGGGCCCAGTATCCCTTGACCGTCGCGGAGATCTCGGACGGGCCGTTGTCGTAGATCGGCCAACCGCCGTCCGGGTTTTGCTTATTGAGGATGTGGTTGGCTAAGCGGCGGACCTTCACGGAATTGCCGCGCCCTAGGAAATTCA
>JAYTSX010000187.1:0-1605 GCA_043745445.1 Elusimicrobiota bacterium | reverse complement strand
AATGTCGGAGAGGACGGGAAGGCGGCGACGGCGCTTGTAGCCAACGAATCCACGGCGGCTTTGATGGTGAAGAGATCGCGCGTACCGCTTTACCGGGTTGTGTTGGATCGGACTGGGTCGCTGGTGAAGGAGGGCTCGGCGGTCGTAACCCAAGGCTCGGAGGCCGCGAAGCTGATCCGGCAGTTCCTGGGCGACCCACCCCAGGAGCATTTCGTGCTGATGGTGCTAGACAGCCGCAGACGAGTGATCGGCATCAACGAGGTGAGCGTCGGCACATTGTCGGCGTCTTTGGTCCACCCGCGCGAGGTGTTCCGGGCGGCGATCCTCCTCAATGGGGCGGCGGTGATCGTGTCGCACAATCATCCGAGCGGGGACCCGTCGCCGTCGTCCGAGGACCGGGAGGCAACGCGGCGCCTGCAACGCGCCGGGGAGTTGCTCGGTATTCCGGTGGCCGACCATATCGTGATCGGCGAGGGGGAGACCTTCTTCAGCTTCCGAGAGCACGGGTTGCTCTGAGGCGGGCCGTCCGCGCCGCCGCCCCGGGGCAACCCGGGGCGGTCAGCGGGCGGCTTGCCCGGAAGAGACAACTATGCATGCTGTGGAACGAGACGGACAAAATATTCGCGAGTCCTGATGAGTTCGAAACGGAGGCGAAGGCCGAAGCCTTTGCCGTACGCTTCCGGAAGCGCTTCGTGGCGCAGGGCTACTACTTGACGTTCGACAGGCGGCGCATCGCGCCGGAGTACTAGAAACTCGTCGTCGTCCCCGCCGAGCCGTAGCCGGAAGGGGGAGCGCCGACGCCCGGAGTTCGCCCCCTGCGGGGCGCGGATCGGTCCGCGGACGCTCCTCCCTGCCGGATCGGCGGCAGGGACCGCGAACTCCGTTGGAACGAAAGCAGGGGGGTAGTCGTATAACCTTCATGGAGCAGGAGACCCCGGACTCATTCGCGTGGCAGGATTGGGACTGGCGGCCGCTGGCGCGACTCGTCGTCTGGGGTCTGCTCGCCGCCGCCTGGGCGCACTGGCGGCATGTCCTTTCGCGGGACCTCATGCACCGGGTCCTACGGGAGCTCGTGCTTGGTTGGCTGCTTTCCTTCGGATGGCTGACCTATGTTCAGGCGCTCATCGCGACGAGCGCCTTCCGGCTGGCTTTGGCGCTCGATCATGCCGTTTACGCCTTATCGGAGCGGCTCATGCGACCCTTCGCGGGCCGCGAGCCGTTCGCCGCGAACTTCGCCACGGCGTTCGGCGTTGAACTGGGGCTCGTCTTTGGGTCGGTGCAGCTTTGGCGCGCAGCACACATGGGCGACCGCGTCGCGGTCCTCCTTAGCGAGATCCTGCGGTGATCACGAGCTTGAGGGTCGTGCGCTCGGGTCTTCCCTCGCGGCGGGTCATTCGCTCGGCCGAGGACGCCTATAAAGTTCTATGCCCGTTGGCGCGCGGCCTTGATCGTGAACACTTCTGGCGGCTCGACCTCGATTCGCGGCGGCGCCTGATCGGATGCGAGCTCGTCTCGATCGGCAGTCTCGACGCCTCCATAGTCCACCCGCGAGAGGTTTTTAAGGGCGCGCTCCTCAACAACGCGCACAGCGTCATGGTCGGACAC
>JAYTSX010000186.1:0-1607 GCA_043745445.1 Elusimicrobiota bacterium | reverse complement strand
AATGTCGGAGAGGACGGGAAGGCGGCGACGGCGCTTGTAGCCAACGAATCCACGGCGGCTTTGATGGTGAAGAGATCGCGCGTACCGCTTTACCGGGTCGTGCTGGACCGGACGGGGTCGCTGGTGAAGGAGGGTTCGGCGGTCGTGACCCAAGGCTCGGAGGCCGCGAAGCTGATCCGGCAGTTCCTAGGCGACCCGCCCCAGGAGCATTTCGTGCTGATGGTGCTGGACAGCCGGAGACGGGTGATCGGCATCAACGAGGTGAGCGTCGGCACGCTGTCGGCGTCTTTGGTCCACCCGCGCGAGGTGTTCCGGGCGGCGATCCTCCTCAATGGGGCGGCGGTGATCGTGTCGCACAACCATCCGAGCGGCGATCCGTCGCCCTCGGCCGAGGACCGGGAGGCAACGCGGCGCCTGCAACGCGCCGGGGAGTTGCTCGGCATTCCGGTGGCCGACCATATCGTGATCGGGGAGGGGGAGACCTTCTTTAGCTTCCGAGAGCACGGGTTGCTCTGAGGCGGGCCGTCTACGCCGCCGCCCCGGGGCAACCCGGGGCGGTCCGCGGGCGGCTTGCCCGAAGGAGACCAACCATGTTCATGCTGTGGAACGAGACGGACAAAATATTCGCGAGCCCGGAGGAGTTCGAGACGGAGGCGAAGGCCGAGGCCTTTGCCGTACGCTTCCGGAAGCGCTTCGTAACACAGGGTTACTACCTGACTTTCGACAGGAGGCGCATCGCGCCGGAGGAAGTGGAGCTCGTCGTCCTCCCCGCTGAGCCGTAGTCGGAAGGGGGGACGCCGATGCCCGGAGTTCGCCCCCTGCGGGGCGCGGATCGGTCCGCGGACGCTCCTCCCTGCCGGATCGGCGGCAGGGACCGCGAACTCCGTGGAACGAAAGGAGGGGGGTAGTCGTATATCCTCCATGGAGCAGGAGACCCCCGATGCATTCGCGTGGCAGGACTGGGACTGGCGGCCGCTGGCGCGGCTCGTCGTCTGGGTCCTACTCGCCATCGCCTGGACGCACTGGCGGCACGCCTTTTCGCGGGCCCTCATGCACCGGGTCCTCCGTGAGCTCGTGCTGGGTTGGCTGCTTTCCTTCGGATGGCTGACTTATGTCCAGGCGCTCATCGCGACGAGCGCCTTCCGGCTGGCCTTGGCGCTCGACCATGCCGTTTACGCCTTATCGGAGCGGTTCGTCCGGCCCTTCGCGGGCCGCGCGCCGTTCGCCGTGAACTTCGCCGCGGTGTTCGGCGTTGAACTGGGGATCGTCTTTGGGTCGGTGCAGCTTTGGCGCGCGGCGCACATGGGCGACCGCGTCGCGGTCCTCCTTAGCGAGATCCTGCGGTGATCACGAGCTTGAGGGTCGTGCGCTCGGGACTTCCCACGCGGCGGGTCATTCGCTCGGCCGAGGACGCCTATAAAGTCCTATGCCCGTTGGCGCGCGGCCTAGATCGTGAACACTTCTGGCGGCTCGACCTCGATTCGCGGCGGCGCCTGATCGGATGCGAACTCGTCTCGATCGGCAGTCTCGACGCCTCCATAGTCCACCCGCGAGAGGTTTTTAAGGGCGCGCTCCTCAACAACGCGCACAGCGTCATGGTCGGACAC
>JAYTSX010000185.1:0-5839 GCA_043745445.1 Elusimicrobiota bacterium | reverse complement strand
TGCCCATCTCCCAACCGTGGCGGATGAGGTCGTCCATTTGCGCGGAGGTGAGATTGAGGCGGTAGTCCCACAGGTCGCGCATCTCGAGGCTGCCGTACTCCTGCGTCTTCATGTAGAAGGGAAGGAGCGAGTACTCTCCTTTAAAAGAACCGTTGAGGCCCTTCAGGGTGTACATCAACGCGTTGCTCGTGTCCGGGCTCGCCGCGAAGTTAATCGTGTAATCGAGCAGGGGGTCGGCGCTGCCGCGGCGATGCAGGCGCAGGAAGGTGTGTCCGTACATCGAAGCGGGGTTGTTGAGGAAAGCGCTGGCGAAGACGACCGAGACCGCCTCCGCGTCGATGGCCCCGCGCCAGGCCTCAAAGTCAGGACACGCATGCTCGGGAAGACGCGCGGGATCGAAGGCCAGCTTTTGCTTCAGCCAATGGTAGCGCGCCGGGAAGCGGCATTGCGGATGCTGGCCCTTCGCGGGCGCGGGCGCAAAAAAGGCCGCGAGGTCGGCTTCGAGCTCGGCGGCGGGGTTCGTGCGTCCGTCCGGAGCGAGGAAGAACTGAGCCCCGTCGGCCTCGCTGCGCCAGCCCTTCCCGGCGGCCTTGGCGTGGAGCAGCCGGAGCCACTTACGCTCACCGGCCAGCTCCAATTGACGCGCCCGGGCCGACAGGTCCGCTCCATAGGCCGTCCCCGCGGCGGAAGCTCCGCGCGGCAGCAGAAGAAGGCAGAGCGAGAAGATGATCCGGATCGCGGTCATTATAGAAAAGAGCGCGGGCGGGACGCCCGTGGGCGTCCCGCCCGCTGGGATCGACGACATCGTCGATCCGACTCGCTTAGAGCGTCGCGAGCTTGGGATTTACGGCCATCTCAGCGCGAAGCGTGCGCAGCATGGTCGCCGAGTCCGTGTTCGCCGTCGGGAACAGGGTCTCGTACTTCTCCTGAGTCATCGAGATGAAGGCCTTCTTGGCGGCCGCATCGTTGGCGCCCATGAGCGAGGCGAAGGCGTTCAGGTATTCCCCGCCGCCCTGCGCCATCTCGGTGGACAGCTTGTTCAAGTTGACCTCGGCGTATGCGGCCTGCTTCTTCTCGTTGCGCACCCAGCCGCCTTTGACATTGCAGCCCGCGGTTTCGGAGCTGATGCCGAAGGTCTGCGTGTAGGTGCCGTTGGTCGTGGCGCCGAGCAACGCAAACACCTTCTTGTCGAGCTTATCCTTAAACAGCTCGGTCCCGAGACCGCAGCCGATGTTCGGATCGCTGCCGCCCGCGCGAGCGGCGGGAATAAATGACACCAGGATCAACATCGCCATCAATGCCTTTTTCATGATTTCTCCTTTCATTTGCCTATATATCGTGCGACCGTGGTAAGTCTAGCCCCGCGACCGCGGCTTGTCAAGGCCGCCATATGGAGTATTTTATCTTCGATTTATTTAGCGGGTTTGACCTTAAGAACCGACTCGATGTCGAGGGAGATCGCGACGTCCTCACCGAGCATCAGGCCGCCATTGTCGAGCACGCTGTTGTAGGAAATGCCGAAGTCCTTGCGGTTGATCGTGCCGGTCGCCGAGAAGCCCGCGCGGGTCTTGCCCCACGGGTCCTTGGTCGTGCCGCCGACCTCGAGGTCGAGAATGACGGGCTTGGTCACGCCATGCATCGTCAGGTCGCCATGAAGCTTCGCCTTCTCCCCCTTCACCTCGGTGACCTTCGTGGACTTGAAGCTCATCTCGGGGAACTTGGCGACGTCAAAGAAATCCGAAGCCTTGAGATGGCCGTCGCGTTTGGGGTTGTCGGTATTGACCGTGGCCGGATCGATCTTCGCATCGACCTTCCACGACTCCGGCTTGCCGGGCGTGAATTCGATCGTGCCGGAGAAGCCGGTGAATCGGCCCGGGACCTTGCCGACGAGATGCTTCACGCGGAAGCCGACCTGGGAATGCGACGAGTCGATATCATAAGTCTCCGCGCGAAGCGCGGGAGCGACGACGGCGAGCACGGCGACGAGGACGAGAAACTTGCGCATGGTAAGCCTCCTTTACAAAAGTTGTGATATGTAACAGGATTGATTACATCTTTGTCAAGCGCCGAAGCACAAAGCCGAGGGCCAGAACCGCCGCCGAGGCCGCGACCTGCATCCAGCCGCCCTGCGCGGCGAGCCAGAGCGTGGCGCCGATCCCGGCGAGCGGGACCGCCGCGCCCGGGAACACCCGCCAGCCTTTGCCGCCCCGGCGCGCGCGACGCGTCAGAACGACCGCGCAGGTGGATAGAAACTGCGCCCCGATGACGACATTGGAGAAATCCACGAGACCATTGAAATCAAGCAGTGCGGCCGCGATCACCGCGACGCCCGTGGACCACAGAATCGACGCCGAGGGAGTGCCAAAGCGCGGATGGACCGCCGCAAGGACTTGGGGCAAATGCCCTTCCTCGGCCAAGGCCACCAGATAGCGGGGCCCGCCCAGCGCGGATCCGGCCACATAGCCGGTCATCGAAATCACCGCCCCGGCCGTGACGAGCGTGCCGCCCAAGGGTCCCATCAACGCCGCCGCGGCATCGGCCAGAGGGCGCTGCGAGGCGGCCAGCCCCGGAACCAAAGAGAGCGCTGCGATCTGCACGAGGATGTACAGCACCGCCGAGCCGATCAGGGCCGTTAGGACGGCGAAGGGCACATCGCGCTTGGGATCGCGGGCTTCTCCAGCAGGGACGGGGACGGTCTCAAAGCCTTGATAGGCGAAATACGCGAGGAAGCAGGCCGCCCCAAGCGGGCGCCAGCCCGTCGGCGGGAGCGCCGGGCGCCAGGCCGGCAAGGCGTACAGCCCGGCCATCGCGATCAGCGCGATCGGGATGAGCTTGGCAACTGTAAAAAAATCCGTGGTCCACGCTCCCAGCCGCACGCCGCGCCAGTTCAGGGCGCCGAAGGCGCCGATCGCGGCGCAGGCCACGGCCTTGCCGATCGCGGGATTGCCTGTCCCCCAAGGAAGGTAAGCCGCGATGCCGTTGGCGACGGCGGCCCAGCTCACGATCATCGTGATCCAGCACAGCCATCCGATGGCGAAGCCCCAGTCAGGGCCGAACTCCGTGTGGGCGTATAAGGCCGGTCCGCCGGCGCGGTCATGCTCCGAGGACGCCTCCGCGAAGCACAGCGCCACGGGAGCCAGCAGCAGGGCGGTCAGCGCATAAGCCGCGGGAGAGGCCGTACCCAGGTGCCCGGCGAGCCGGCCCGGAAACAGGAATATGCTCGAGCCCACCACGGCATTAACGCCGAGGCAGACCAGGTCGAAGCGCGACAGCTCGCGGCGGGAGGGCGCCTTCGCGTGCGTCATGGTTTGGCTCCCGTACCAATGAGAATCTTCGTGCCCACAAAACTTTGGCTGTAAAGACGGGCGGCCGCGGCCCGCGGCAGGGATAGGCACAAATGAGGAAAGGCCTCGTGCTCAGCCGCCTTGAGCGGCGGGCCGTGGATCACGAGTCCTTCTTTTGTGAACAGGACGAATTCGCCGAGAGCGCTGGCGCGCACCGAGGTGCCGACCTGCGGCGGCTCCCACTGGAGTTGGCCGCCGACCTGCTCGGACTTCGGACGCTCGGTGCTGGCGAAGCGCTCCTTGGTCAGAATCGTCGCAGACTTCGGCACAGGATGCGTCTCTCCGCCGACGGCGCGCGGCCGGGCGCCGGCGAGGAGGAGGCTCTCCGCGATCTGATCGCCCCGCATCAGGTGGAGCTTATCGGCTTCTTCATCGACGCGGATCCAGAGGCTCATGATTTCGAGCTGCTTTTCGAGCAGGCGTTTTTCTTCCGACAGCGCCAGCCCGCCCTCGAACAAGGCTTTGCGGGAGCGCGATAAGGTTGCGGCGCTGACCTTCGCACGCGCGAAATCGCGGGAGACCATGTCGCTGAGCGCCTGACGCTCAGCCAAATCAAGCTCAAGGTCCACGCGCGCCACCGCAAGCGCCGTGCGTTCGTCCGCGGCGATCGCAGCGTGAGCGGACACCCACCGGCCCATCAGCCACAAGCTCACGAGCACCGCCCCGCCGGCGGCGGCCAGGCCCAGGGCTCCGACACGGCGGTCGAGAGCGCGCAGACGGCCCTCCCAGGTTTCGCTCATTCGAAGATGAACACCCGCGTTCCGTTGGGCACGGAGGCATAAAGCTTTTCAAGGTCCGCCGCACCCACGCGCACGCAGCCATGCGAGGCCGGGCGGCCCAGAAGCTCCTCGCGTTTGGTGCCATGGATCAAGTAGCCGTCGCCGAGATTCATGACGAAGGCGCCAAGTTCTCCGGAAACCATGCGGGAAGGATCCCCTGGCGGGGGCACCGGTTCGCCGTTCTCCACATAGGCCCAGTCGGGCTTGCGCCACTGAGGATTAAGGGACTTGCCAATCACCCGGAATTCCCCGCGGGGCGTCACGAACTCCCACTTGCGGCCGCTCTTCGCGTCCTTCAACACTCCGCCGCGGCCCACGGACACATCGGCCTGCCACAGAAGCTTGGCGCCGCTTTTAACATAAAGCTTGTTGGCCTTCGCGTCGATGACCAAATGAAGCGCGCCTTTTAAGCGCTTGGCGACCTTCACGCGCAGGAGACGGACTTCCCCCTCAATGGCCTTTTGCGTTCTGAGATAGCCCTTATCCTCGGGCAGAATGTTGGGGATGTCCTGAAGAAACCGCGCGTCGCCGGCCCGCTCCCCGGAATCACGCACGAGAGCGCGAAGCCGACGCGCGCCCGTGTCGAGCGCCCGGGACTCGTCTTCGAGCGCCCCGGCGTCATGGCTCAGCGCCGCGGCGTCTCGCGAAATCGCGCTGACGCGCCAGGCGAACGCGCCGGTCCAAAGCGCCAGCGCTAACGGATAAAGCGTCCGCCCGAACGAGTTTTCGCTCAAGCGGATATTTTACGAAATCTCAAGGAAGCGGGATATCGTCCGTGGTCGGGTCGTCGGGGTGGGTGGCCTTCGGCGTCCGCCGTTCGGCGGCCAATGAGGACAGCGCGCGAGCGGCGGCGGTGGCGATCTCCGCTGAAGACGCGAAGGCGTCGCCGCGGGGATGGGCGACCGAACGCAGCACGGCGTCGCCTGTGCGCGCGTCGAGCGCGGAGATGTCGAGCGTGCGCCAGGTGGGATCAAGGGATAAGAAAACGACCGCGTCCGCCCCTGTCGCGCGTCTTATCTCATCGAGGAGGCGGGGGTTCATCGCGGCCTCAAGCCCCAGCGCCGAGCCCGCCAGGACGCTGTCGGAGTCCTCCAGCGCCGACGCGCTCAGGCCTTCCGATTCGAGCCGTTTGACGAGCAGGCGGGAGATCTCGACCCCCTTGCCGCGCGAGCCGCGCGTGGCGGCGACGGCCACGGTCCGGGCACGGAAGGACGGGGAGTTGGACAGAACATCATTGCGCTGCGCGGGGCCGCAGGAAGACAGAAGAAGAATCGGCAGCAGAAGCCGTCTCACGGCGTGCTACCAGCCGCTGTCGTCGTCGTCGTGGCCTTTGCCGCCCTTCTTGCCGCCCTTGCCGCCCTTCTTCTCGAAGCCTTCGCCGCGGGGCTTCTTCTTGTTGTCGTATCGGTTCTTACGGTCGGAGAAGGCCTTGCTGTCCGCGCCGAAATTGGGATTGCGCTCGCCGAATCCGCCGGAGGGCTTGCCGCCGCCGCCCCCGCCACCGCCGCCTGTGCTGGGGCGAGGAGGAAAGCCGCCCGCCGGGCGCGGCTCCATCGGGCGCGCCTCGTTGACCATGATGCGACGCGTGCCGAGCGTGAAATTGTTGTACTTCAGGAGTGCGGCCGCGGCCTCCGCATCGGTCGTCATTTCGACGAAGCCGAAGCCTTTGGACTTATTGAGGGCCCGGTCGATGATTACCTTCGCGCTCACGACGCC
>JAYTSX010000184.1:0-1634 GCA_043745445.1 Elusimicrobiota bacterium | reverse complement strand
CGAACGCGGCGCGCAAGGCCTTCGGCCGTGATTGCCCGAGCTCCGCCTTCTTCAGCAGGCCCTCAACAGCAAGAATATCCGTGTCGATTAAGGCAGGGCTGCCCGCAAAGCTCGACGGCGAAGCATACGGCGAACCTATTTCATCGGGCGGGCACACCGGCAGCATCTGCCACCACGACTGACCGCAGTCGGCGAGGAAATCGACGAAGCGCAGGGCTTCGACGCCTAAAGTTCCTCCGCGCGGCCCCGGAAGGGACGACGGATGAAGAAGGATGCCGCTGGCGCGGCGCGATAAAGAGGGTTTAGCCGACATAGGAGCCTAATTCTAGCAGAAGTGGTAGGATGGCGCCCATGTGCAGCCGTTACACCGTCGGGGCCGATCCCAAAACCGTCGCCGCGCGCTTCGGGGTCTCCCCTGCGCCCGGACTCAAGCCCCGTTTTAATTTAGCGCCGAGCCAGGAAGCACCGGTCCTCTTCGCCGCGCCGGAGCGCCGCATGGCTCTCCTCCAATGGGGCCTCCTGCCGGCATGGGCCAAGGGCCCCCAGGCCAAGCCTCAAATCAACGCGCGCGCCGAGACCTTGCTCGACAAACCTTTTTTCCGGGAGGCATTTCGCTGGCGCCGCGCCCTCATTGCCGCGGACGGCTGGTATGAGTGGCCCAAAAAAGGCGCGGACAAGTCCCCCCGCTATTTTTCGCTTAAGACCGAAGAGCTGTTCGCCTTTGCCGGGCTCTGGGAGCCGGGCAACTTCACGATGATCACCGTCGAGCCCAATCCCGCCGTCGCGCGTTTCCACCACCGGATGCCCGCCATGCTCGCACGCGCCGCCGAAGCGGAGTGGCTTGACCCGAAGACCCCGATCGCGCGCCTACAAGAGCTGCTGCGCCCCTTTCCCTCGGACCTTCTCGCCGTGCGCAGCGTCTCCCCTCGCATCGGCTCTTCCAGCGTCGACGAACCCTCGCTGAGAGACCTCGCCGCCAACGCCCAGGGCGACCTTTTCTGATAAAATAAAATGATGAGCGCGAGAACGAGTCATCCCTGGCAGGTTCTCCTTGTCGCCCGTAAGGACGCCCCGCTTGTGGCCGGCCTGCCCCCCGCCGTGCGTGCCGCCGTGCGCGCCGGTCTTGAGCTGGCGCCGGATCGTATCGTGATCGCGGGCGCCGATGACGCCTTCCTGACTCAGTGGTCCTTCCAGCTTCGCGCGGCGGGCGTGCCGACCCTCGGCGACAAAATCGGAGTCGGCGCGCTCGACAAGCGCCTGCCGCTGCTCGCGCTCGATGGCGAGTCTTTCCCGGACGAGGGCGGGCTGAGGGACTTCGCCGCCGGCGCGTCGGCCGTCGCCGTCGCGGGCATAGGCGGAATGCGGCAGATGCTGGCCGGCCGCCCCGTCGCGGCCCTGCGTTGGAATCCCGCGGAATTCGGCGCGGGCGTGGCGGATTGCGAGACTGTTCTGACGAAGGCCCTGGCCGCGCCCTCCGCCGAGGCCCCGCTCGGCGCGTTTCTTGACGCGCGCGGCGCCGCCGCGGCGCGCTCGGCCGAGATCTTATACGCGCGGCTGGCAAAAGAGAACGACGGGTACATCGCCAAGCTCGACCGTACCCTGTCCATTGGGATCACGCGCATTTTAATTCCGTG
>JAYTSX010000183.1:0-5940 GCA_043745445.1 Elusimicrobiota bacterium | reverse complement strand
AATATCGCGGCTAATGTCGTCGGCCCCGCCAACGACTTCTCGCATGTCTGGCCGGAGAAGATCGACTTCCGCATGGGCGGCTACATCACCGGCGTCATCGGCATCCTCATCCAACCCTGGAAGCTCATCGCCGATCCGTCCGGCTACATCTTCACCTGGCTCGTCGCCTACTCTTCCCTCTTAGGGTCGATCGGCGGAATCCTCATCTGCGACTACTACATCCTGCGCAACGCCAAGCTCGATGTGCGCGAGCTCTACGAGAAAAACGGCTCCTACTGGTACGCCGGCGGCGTGAACGGTCGCGCGCTCGTGGCCCTCGTCCTGTCCTGCCTGCCCGTGCTGCCCGGCTTCCTCGGCACGATCAAGCTCGTGACGGTCGCTCCGATCTGGATCTCGCTGTACCACTACGCCTGGTTCATCAGCTTCGGCCTGTCGTTCGCCATCTATTGGCTTCTCATGTACACGGAGGAGGAGAAATCTTATGGCATATGATCTGGTCGTCAAAGGCGGCACCGTCGTCTCCGCGTCGGACACCTTCATCGCCGATCTCGGCGTCGTCAACGGCAAGGTCGTGTCCGTCGGCAAAATCACGGAGCCGGGCAAGCGCGTCGTAGACGCGCGCGGCAAGGTCGTCATCCCCGGCGGCATCGACGTCCATACCCACTTTGACATGCCCTTCATGGGTGCCACGACGATCGACAACTTCACCACGGGCTCCACCTCCGCGATCTTCGGGGGGACGACCTCGATCGTCGACTTCGCGATTCAGAAGAAAGGGGAGACCTTCCGCCACGCGCTCGACAACTGGCACAAGGCCGCTGACGGCAAGTGCGCTGTCGACTACGGTTTTCACATGATCGTGACGGACTTCCCCGAGAAGCAACAGATCGAAATGGACAAGCTCGTGGATGAGGGGGTGTCCTCCTTCAAGCTCTTCATGGCGTACCCGGGCATCTTCATGTCTGACGACACGACGATCTTCCGCGCGCTCTTGCGCACGAAGGAGAACGGCGGCATGATCGCGATGCACGCCGAGAACGGCAGCGTCATCGACGTGCTGATTCAGAAAGCGATCGCCGAGGGCAAGACCTCGCCCGAGTGGCACGCGCTGACGCGTCCCATGACCGCCGAGGCAGAGGCGACGCACCGCGCGATCGCGCTGGCCGAGATCGCGGGCGTGCCGATCTACTTCGTGCATCTCTCCGCTGGCGACGCCATGGAAGAGGTCCGCGCCGCTCGCGCCAGGGGCTTGCCGGTCTTCGCGGAAACGTGCCCTCAGTATTTGTATCTGTCCGAGGACGATTACCGCCGCCCCGGCTTCGAGGGGGCGAAGTTCGTCATGTCTCCTCCCTTGAGGCCTCAGGGAAACGCCGAGCGCTTGTGGAATGGGCTCGTCCGCAATGATCTCCAGGTCGTTTCCACCGATCATTGCTCCTTCTGCATGAAGGCGACGCCGAGCCAGCCCGGCAAGGAATTGGGCAAGAAGGACTTTTCCAAGATCCCGAACGGGGCTCCCGGCGTCGAGTACCGAATGCTTTTATTGTGGGACGCCGTCCAGAAGGGAAAGATCAGCGAAAACCGCTTCGTCGAAATCACCTCGCTCAATCCCGCGAAGCTCTTCGGCCTGCACCCGCGCAAAGGCCACCTCAACCCCGGCGCCGACGCCGACATCGTCATCATCGACCCCAACAAGTCCTTCACCTTCTCCTCGAAGAACCACCACAGCGCCGCCGACTACAACCCCTACGAGGGCGTGACGGTCAAGGGCTCGATCCGCGACGTGTTTTCGCGTGGCGACGCGATGCTCCTCGATGGGAAATGGACGGGCAAGACCAGCCACGGGAAGTTTCTTAAACGGACGCCGCGGGCGTTCAACTGATGCGACTTCTCACGCTGTTTGCGATCGCAGCATCATTGGGCGCGGTGGGTTGCGCCAGCACGCCGCTTATCGAGGCGGTGAGGTCCCACGACCTCGCTCGAGTCAAAACCCTTGTCGAGGCCGGCGCCGACATCAACAAGCGCAGCAGCATGGGTCCCATCTCGTCGCCAATAGGCCACGCGGCGCGAATCGGCGCATACGATATCGCCGCCTATCTTGTCACCAAAGGTGCCTCCGACCAACAGGACACGATCGATTACGCAGCCCTCTACGACCAGGTCGACGTGGTTCAGGCGATGATGGCTGCAGGGGCCCCCATGCCCGCTAGGGGTCTGGTGAATCAATCCGGGAAAAGCCTGGCGGACAAGTTTGGGAAACGCATCACTGTGCAGGGTCCGACTGACGTCGCGGCGCCAGTATTTTTGCCACGAACTGTCACCTCCACGTCCCACGGCAATCTTGACGACGACGCCTATAACCGCATGCGCGCTGCGGCGCCGCTGCCGCCGGAGAAGAAAGAGCTTTCATCCGACATCGACGCGCCCTCGCGCCGCGCCACCGAGCGCCCCGACGACTTCGCACTCGTCATCGGCATCGAGGAGTACCAGAGCGTGCCCAAGGCCGACTACGGGACGCGCGACGCGAAGACGGTGAGACGCCACCTCGAAGCGTTGGGCTTCCCGAGCCGCAACATCATCTCCTTGACGGGCGCGGAGGCGACGGGCAGCAAGCTGCGCGGCTACCTCGAGGAATGGTTGCCGCTCAATGTGAAGGAAAATTCAACCTTGTTCGTGTACTATTCCGGCCACGGCGCGCCCGATGTTAAATCCGGGGACGCCTACCTCGTGCCGTGGGACGGCGACCCGAAGTTCCTGAAGTCCACGGCCCTGCCGCTGACTAAGCTCTACTCCGATCTGGCCAAGACGAAGGCCAAGCGCATAATCGTGGCGCTGGACGCCTGTTTTTCCGGGGCGGGGGGACGCTCTGTGCTCGCCAAAGGCGCGCGCCCGCTCGTCGCCAAGATCGCCGACATCGCACCCACGGGCGGGAACATGACCGTGCTCGCGGCCGCCTCCGGCGATGAGATCACCGGCTCGCTCGACGAGCAGGGCCACGGCATGTTCACCTATTACCTGTTCAAAGCCCTTGAAGCGGACCCCAAGGCCAGCGCGAAGTCCCTTTTCCAGTATGTGATGCCCCGAGTCCAAGACGACGCACGCCGCCAGAACCGGGTGCAGACCCCGGTGCTCGCCGGCGTGTCGCTGGACGAACCCCTGCTGCGCTAAACCCCCGACCGGCGCTCCCGGCGCCGCCAACTCGCACCGGTGCGAGTTGGAAAATCGTGATGATCGAGGGTCCAAAAATGTTCCATTTCCGGTCACAAAAGGGGGAGGTGCGTCCGTCGAGGAATTGATATAATCTTGACATGACCACATCCCGCCTCGTATCACTCGTTTCGCCGCTGTTTTTGACCGTCGCCGCCAACGCCGCCCCTCTCCAAATTCCAGACGAGCTCGCGCGGGGCATTAATCTCGAGGCCGTGCGCGCCGCCGCCGATGTTAAGGTCCAGGACTCAATCTCCGTTGAAATTCGCCCGGTAAAGGGCGGCGCGACGCTCTCCGACTTCATCGGCCAGGGCGCCACGGTGCATCTTAAGAACGGCGGCCAGCTCGTCGGCATTTTGCTCGACGACTCCGACAAGATCTGGCTCGAAATCGAGGGCGGCAAAATCGGCCTTGAGCTCTCCGCCGTCGCCACCGTGGAGATCGCGCCGAATAAGTACTCGGAGTTCCGCCAGCGGGAATCCGCCGTCGGTAACGCCGACATCACGGCGCTGTGGGACCTCGCGCAGTGGGCCAGGTCTAAGGGCATGTCCACCTACGCGCGCATGACCGCCTTGCGCGTCATCGATCTGGACACCAATCACGCCGGCGCCCGCGCTCTTCTCGGCTACGAGATGATCGCAGGCCGTTGGCTGACCTACGACCAGGCCATGAGCGCGAAGGGATTCATTCACTTCGAGGGCCGCTGGCTCGCGAAGGCCGAGTATGACACGATCATCCGTGACCGCGAAGCCCGCCGCCAGGCCCGCGCCGAGGAAGAGCGTCAGCGCCGCCTCGAAGAAGACGCCCGCCGCCAGGCTGAGCACGAACGCGAAATGGAGCGCCTGCGCGAAATCCAGCGCCTCCAGCAGTGGCACCAGCATCACCACTACCATGGCTACCCTCAGGGGCCGGTCATCATTGTCATCCCGCAGCAGCACGGTCCCATCATCCTGCCCGGCCGGCCCTTTCCGGGCTACCGCCGCTAACCAGAGGATCCCATGCCCACCGCGACCAAGACGACCTCGGAAATTTCGATCTTAAAGCAATATATCGGCGGGGAATGGGTGGACGGCTCGTCCACCCGCGAGATCATCTCGACGAACCCCGCCGATAATCGTCAGGTCCTGGCCAAGCTCAAGGGCGCGGACAAGACCGACGTCCTGCGCGCTATCGACGCGGCGCAGAAGGCGTTCCCGGCGTGGAAGGCCATGACGGCGCCGGTGCGCGGACGGATCCTCATGAAGGCCGCCCTGATCTTGCGCGAGCGCAAGGAAGAGATGGCCCGCCTCATGACGCTCGAGCAAGGCAAGATTCTGCCGGAGGCGCTCGGCGAGATGGAGAAGGGCATCACGCTCATCGAGTGGTTCGCCGGTGAGGGCCTGCGCCTGGGCGGCATCACCCAGCCGAGTGAGCTCGCCAAGAATCTGCTGTACACCACGCGCCACCCGCGCGGCGTCGTCTCGATCATCACGCCCTGGAACTTCCCATTCGCCATTCCCGCGTGGAAGATCGCCCCGGCGCTGATCTCGGGCAACTGCGTGATTTTCAAACCCGCTTCCCTCGTGCCCGCGCTGGCCGTGGCCCTCGTCAAAGCGTTCGAGGACGCCGGACTTCCGGCGGGCGTGCTGAACCTGGTGCTCGGCGCGGGCTCCGCCATGGGCGACACCCTCGTCGAGGATCCGCGCATCAAGGCCGTGTCGTTTACCGGCTCCAACGAGATCGGCGTGCGCATCCACACGATCTGCGGCGCGCGCGGCATCCCGGTCGTCTGCGAGATGGGCGGGAAGAACCCCGCGGTCATCTGGGACGACGCCGACCTCGAGTTGGCGCTCGGCGGCGTTATGAAAGGAGCCTTCGGCTCGACGGGCCAGCGCTGCACGGCCACCTCGCGCCTGATTCTCCACGACGCGATAGCAGATACGTTTCTTAAAATGCTGCTCGCCGAGGTCGCCAAGATCAAGGTCGGCAACGGCCTCGACAAGGCCACGGGCATGGGCCCGGCGGTGGACGAGAGCCAGCTTAAGACCAACCTCGACTATATCGAGATCGGCAAGAAGGAGGGGGCCAAGCTCCTATGCGGCGGCAACCGCCTCACTGAGGGCGAATACGCTCACGGCTACTTCGTCGAGCCGACGATCTTCGACAATGTAAATCCGAAGTCGCGGCTATGGCAGGAAGAAGTGTTCGGACCGGTGCTCGCAGTCGCGCGCACCAACGACTTCGACAAGGCCATCGAGCTTGCCAACGATTCGCCTTTCGGCCTGACCTGCGCGTTCTATTCCCAGGACCTGACCCTCGCGATGCGCTTCACCGAAGAGATTGAAGCGGGCATGGTTCACCTCAACAGCCCCACGATCGGCGGTGAGGCCCAGGTGCCCTTCGGCGGCGTGAAGGGCTCCGGTGTGGGCGAGCGCGAGATGGCGAAGGAAGGCATGCACTTCTTTACCGAGCAGAAAACCGTGTTCCTCGATTACACCGGCAGCCGCCGCGCCTCGAACCTGTACTAAGCGGCTGATGACGCTTTTTGCCGCGATCGTGGGAGGGGGAGCAGCCGGGTTCTTCGGCGCGGCCCTGGCTCATGTCCTCAGCACGGTGGCCGACCGCGCGGGCGCGGAAAGCCTCCTGCGCGGGCCGTATGGCCCGCAGTTCTTCCTGATCGCGCTGTACACGGCAGTGTTCTACGCCGCCATCGGCGCCGCGGCCGGACGGCGCGCCGCGACGGCCTTGGCGGGATTG
>JAYTSX010000182.1:0-5943 GCA_043745445.1 Elusimicrobiota bacterium | reverse complement strand
GCTGGCTCAAGCCGTGAAGGGCCTTGACGCAGCCGACCTCGCCGGTCTCGACGCCAAGATGATCGCCCTCGACGGTACGCCCAACAAGGGGCGTCTGGGCGCCAATGCGATTCTGGCCATTTCGATGGCGACGGCCCGCGCCGCCGCGGCGTCGGCCTCTCAGCCCCTGTACAAGTTCCTGCGGTCGGCCTACGGAATTAAATCCGACAAGTGGGTGCTGCCCACGCCGATGCTCAACGTCATCAACGGCGGTAAGCACGCCGATTCCGGACTCGACGTCCAGGAATTCATGATCGTGCCGACAGAGGCCGCGAGCTTCGCCGAAGGCCTGCGCGCCGGCGCCGAAATTTACCAGATTCTCAAAAAGAAGCTGGCCGCCATGAAGATGACGACTGCGGTCGGCGACGAGGGCGGCTTCGCGCCGCGCCTGAAAACCCATGTCGAGGTTCTGGAGGTCCTCGCCTCGGTGATCGCCGAAGGCGGCTACCAGGGCAAGGTGCGCCTGGCCCTCGACTGCGCGGCCAGCGAATACTTCAAGGACGGCAAGTATGTCCTCGAGGGCAAGCCTTTGACCTCGGCCGAAATTTCCGATGTGTACGCGTCTTGGGCGGCCAAGTATTCGATCATTTCGATCGAGGATCCGCTGGCTGAGGACGATTGGACGGGCTGGACGGCGATGACCGCCAAGCTTGGTGATCGCCTGCGGCTGATCGGCGACGACCTCTTCGTGACGAACCCTGAGCGCCTGGCGCGCGGGATCAAGGAAAAGTCGGCCAACGCCATTCTCATCAAGCTCAATCAAATCGGCACGATCACCGAGACCGTCAAGGCCGTGACCGACGCGCAGAAGGCCGGATTCTCGACGGTCATTTCCCATAGGAGCGGGGAGACGGAGGACGCGTTCATCGCGGACCTCGCGGTCGCGCTCAACGCCGGCGCCATCAAGACCGGAGCGCCTTGCCGTTCAGAGCGCCTGGCCAAGTACAACCGCCTTCTGCAGATCGAGGCCGCTCTCGGGAACAAAGCCGGCTACGCCTGCGGCTCCGCTTTTAATACGACAGCCGGAGCGCGGTGAAGGCGAGGGCCCGGCGCGCGTCGGATTTCATTCGCGCGAACTGGGGCCGACTGCTGACCGGAGCCGGACTGTTTCTCGTGTTCTTTGGCAACGCCGGCTTCCGGTCGCTGACGCGCAACTGGCTCGAACTTCGCCGCCTCAATCAAGAAATCCTCGATCTTCAGGTCGAGGAGAAAGATCTCGACGGACGGCTTAAGGCCATGCGTTCCGGCGACGGCCCCGTTGAGCGTCTCGCCCGCCGCGAGCTCGGCTATATCAAGAAAGGCGAGATCGAGTACCGGTTCCCGCCGCCCGAGAAGAAATAATGCGGCCGGTTCTGATGTCCATCGGCTCGCTGCACCTGTACGGCTACGGCGCCATGATCACGCTGGGCGGCATCATCAGCGCCGGGCTCTTGTATCGTCGCCGGGCGAAGATAGGCCTGCCCCGTGAGGAAGACTTCTTCGCGCTGATCAACCTCGCTGTGCTGTCGGGATTTGTCGGCGGCAAAATTCTCTACTTGCTCCAGTACGGTGTCCACGACGGGTTGTCGCTGATGAGCGGCTATTCGGCGTTCGGGGGTTTTGTCAGTGTACCGCTCTTCGTGGCCTTCTTCGCGCGCTGGAAGAAAATTCCTTTTTTGAAGTTGGCGGACTACATGTTCCTGGGCGCGTTGATGGGCCACATCTTCGGCCGCCTCGGCTGTTTTCTCGCCGGTTGTTGCTACGGCAAGCCGACCAATTTGCCATGGGGCGTCGTGTTCCGCGATCCCCGTTCGATGATCCCGGCGGAGCTGCTTGGCGTGCGTATCCACCCGGTCCAGCTCTATGAGGCGGCAGGCGACCTGGTGATCTCCCTGATTCTGTGGCGCGTCTTGCTTGCGATCGAGGAGGGGAAATTTAAGCCCGGCCTGGTTGCGGCCGGCCATTTCGCCGCCTATGGCCTATTGCGCTTTTCGCTTGAGTTTCTGCGCGCTGACACCTTGCCGTCCCTAGGGCCTTTTTCTCAAGGGCAGATGCTAGGCCTGGGGCTTATCGCGGCATCCGGCGGGATTATGTTCTGGAGGAGCCGATGCTCCCCATCCTGCTGACGCTGGGTCCGCTCGAAATCTCCACCTACGGCGTGCTGGTGGCTCTGGGCTGGCTCGCCGGCGTGAAGTGGCTCGTCTCCCGCCGCGCCGACATGGGCCTAAACGAAGACCAGATCTGGGACATCGTGTATTGGGTGTTCGGCGGCGCCTTCGTCGGCGGCAAGATCATGTACTTCATCGTGACGCCGGGCTCGTTCGCGTTTACCGTTGAGGCTGTGCGCTACGGCTTCGTCTTTTACGGCGGGCTCATCGGCGGCCTCGCGGCGGGCCTGTGGCATGCCCGTCGCCTCAAGCTTCCCTTTCTCAAGCTCGCGGACTACTGCATGACGGCGCTGGCGCTCGGCCACGGCATCGGCCGCTTCGGCTGCCTCGCGGCGGGGTGCTGCTATGGCCATCATACCCGCCTCCCGTGGGGCGTGGCGATGGCGGGCGACCCGTCGCGTCATCCGACCCAGGTTTACGAGGCGGTTTTAAATCTGGCACTGTTCGGTCTTCTCGTTCGATTCGCGCTGCCGCGCGCGCGGGACGGGCGCTGGCGCCCCGGCGTCGTGCTCGCCGCCTACATTCTGGGCTACGCCGCCCTGCGCTTCAGCGTCGAATTCCTGCGCGGCGATGATCGCGGCGCCTTCGTCGCCGGCCTATCCCCGTCGCAGTGGGTGGCGCTCGCGGCCGGAGCGGTGACCGTGGCGGCCCTCGTTTTACGGAGAAAATCCAAATGAAGAAACGCCTAATCGTCGAGAACGACCTGCCCCGCCTGGACGCGTTTCTCTCTAAAAATCTAACCGGCTTCAGCCGGGCCTTCCTGAAAGACATGATCAAGCGCGGCATGGTCAAGTTGGACGGCAAGGTCGTCGACGCCGACGAGCCCATTTTAGAGGGTCAGAAGGTCGACATCGAGCTTCCTGAAACGGTCGCCGCTTCCGCAGACGACTTTGAATCCTGGGTGTTATACGAGGACAAGCGCCTCCTCGTCCTTAATAAGCCTTCCGGACTGCTCATGCATCCGTTGGGCGACTCCTGGCTGAAGAGCCCTGAGGCGGCGCGTGCCGGCCGCGAGACGAACCTGGCGGCGGAGCTCCAAGTTCATCGGCCGGTGATCCTGAAGGCCGGTACGCCGCGCTGCGGCATCGTCCACCGCCTCGACCGTCCCACGAGCGGCGTGCTCCTCGTCGCCAAGGACCCCGAGACCTACGCCGCGATCACGGACATGTTCAAAGAGCGCTACATGGACAAGACCTATCGCGCGATCGTGCGCGGCGTCCCGCCGCCGACCTCGCGTGTCCAGGCCCCCATCGGCCGCGAATTGGGCCAGCGTCAGATCATCGTCACGCCGCTGGGCAAACCCGCCGAGACCAGCTTCCGGGTCGTCACGAAGAAGAAGATCGCGGCCCTGGTCGAGGCGAAGCCCCTGACCGGCCGCACCCATCAAATTCGCGCCCATCTGGCCTACATCGGCCATCCCGTGATGGGCGATCCTGAGTTCGACCGCAAGGGCGTGCCCTCGGCGCCGCGCCTGATGCTGCACGCCTATCGCATCGCCTTCGAGCATCCGTTCACCGGGCGCCCGGCGCGTTTCGAGGCTCAACCGCCCGCCGACTTCAATCGATTCTGGAAAACTCTCCGCTAGAACTAGGCCTTCGCAGGTCTTGAATTCTGCGCCGCCGTTTGTCAGAATCGAAACATGATTATCATAACCTTGCTGGTTGTTGGTGTCCTTTCCTCGCCGGTGTCCGCGGCTCCGTCGTCCGACGCGTCGTTCGCCTCCACGCTCGCGGCCGGTCACGCCCAGATCGGCGCGAAGTTCGTCGTCGCCTCGTGGAACGAAGAGCAGGCCCTTCTCGAGTTGCTGCGCGACCGGGACGTCGAAGTCCGCCGTCAAGCCGTGCGCTCGTTGAAGGTATGGGTGGCTCAGCGCACCAGCACGCGCGACCGCGTCCTCGAGGTTTTTGAGAACCGAAATGAGGACCTTTCCGTCCGCCGGGAGGCCGCAAAGACTCTTTCGGTGGTCACGACCTATCCCGTCGTTTACCAGGCCCTGCTCGACTATGCGCAACGGGGCACCGACCTCGGGCTCCGCGCGTTCTCTTATAAATCGCTCTACTGGGCCGTCTCCCAGCGCCGCGATGTGCTCGATGAGGTGATCAACGCCGCGCAGCGTGAGAACAATCAGGCCGTGCGCCTCGCCGCGATCTGGACGCTGTTCGCCGCCGACGGCAATCCTGTCAAGGACGCCCTGATCGGTATTGCCGGCCGCGACAATAATGAAGCCGCCCGGGTCGAAGCGCTCAAGAGCCTGTACGGCTTGATGGGCTACAACGATGTCCGTGACCTCGCCTACGACCTGGCGCGTAATCCCAACACCGCGGTCGCCGTGCGCCGGGCCGCGATCCTGCTGCACTCCAACCGCGTGAACACGATGCAAAAGGACATGCTCCAAGAGATCGCGACGCGCGATCGCGACCCTCAGATGCGCACTGCCGCGATCATCGCGCTCGGCAACCCGCGCTCAGAAGAGCTGCAGGCCTACTTCCACCTGATCCGACGCGATCACAACGGCGTACTCGTCAACGACCCCCTCGACGCGGAATAAACGATGAACCCCGCGCTCTGGATTCGCCTGGGCGCGGGGTTCATGTTTCTTGCCGTGGCCCTCGGCGCCTTCGGCGCGCACGCGTTGAAGACGCGCCTGACGCCGGACATGCTCGCGATCTTCGAGACGGGCGTGCGCTACCAGGTCTACCATGCGCTGGCGCTGCTCCTGTTGGCGGCGGTGCGCGGCCCAAGCAAGGCCGGCTGGTGTTTCACCGCGGGCATCGTCCTGTTCTCCGGCAGCCTCTACCTCCTTGCGCTGACCGGCGTGCGCAAATGGGGAGCGGTGACGCCTATCGGTGGGCTTCTATTTCTGGCCGGCTGGTTGATCCTGATGTTCAACCGCTCCCCCAGTTCGCTTCTCGACCGCCTCAGCCTCTAGCGAGGGACTCGCACCGGTGCGAGTTGGGTTAGGCGTCGAGGGGCGTGGAATGCTAGAATCGCGCCGATGAGAGCTTTGACCTTCCTGGCCCACCGTTTCGTCGCGGGAGACAACATCTCAGAGGCGATCGACGCCGTCCGCAAGCTCAACGCCGACGGCCTCAAGGCCACGCTCGACAACCTCGGCGAGGACAGCCTCGATAAGCCTCACGCGCTCGCCGCGGCCGCGGAGAACCTGGCGATGCTGCGCCGCCTTAATGAGTCCGGCGTGGACGCCAACATCTCGCTCAAGCTCACCCAGCTCGGACTCGCCTTCGACGAAACGCTGGCGACGGAGAGCCTTCTGTGCATCGTCGAAGAAGCCGAGCGCCTCAAGACCTTCGTGCGCATCGACATGGAAGGGTCGCGGTGGACGCAGAAGACGCTCGATCTGTTCTACGCCATTCACGACAAGCACCCGGGCGTCGGCATCGTCCTCCAGTCGGCTTTGCGTCGGACCGAGCAGGACGCCAAGGACGCCGTCGCGCGCAAGGCGCGGGTTCGCCTGTGCAAGGGCGCCTACAAGGAGCCCGCCTCCGTCGCCTTCCCGGACAAGAAGGATGTGGACGCCAGCTATGATCGATGCTCTGCGATCCTCGCCAAGGCTCCGATCCCGGCCATGGCGACGCACGACGACGCCCGTATCGCGTCCGCGCTAAAGGCCTTCGACGCGGCTGGGCTCGTCAAGTCCGACTACGAGCTGCAGATGCTTTACGGCATCCGGGGCAAGCGCGCGCGGGAGCTCGTTGAGCTGGGCCACACGGTGCGCATCTATGTCCCTTACGGGACT
>JAYTSX010000181.1:0-1639 GCA_043745445.1 Elusimicrobiota bacterium | reverse complement strand
CGCTCTCGATCAGCCCCTCGGGCAGGGCGCCGCAGTTGATGGAGACGAAGGCGCCGTTGCGACGGGCGCTCTTCTCGTGGAGGGCGCGCGCGATGAGTTCCTTGCCCGTGCCGGATTCTCCCAAGATCAGGACCGTGGCCTCGGTCGCGGCCACTTTTTGGACCAGGTCGAGGACCTTGCGCATCGGCGGGCCGGAGAAGACGATGCCGTCGAAACTGTACTTGTCCTTGACCTCCTCGCGCAGGCGCTCGACCTCGTGGAGCAGGCGGCGGCGTTCGAGGGCCTTCTCGAGGACCATGTTGAGCTCCTCGGACTCGATTGGCTTGGTCAGGTAGTCGAAGGCGCCGTCGCGCATCGCGGCGACCGCCGTGTCGATCGAGCCGTGGCCGGTCATCACGATGACCTCGACGCGAGGGTCGCGCTTCTTGGCGAGCTTGAGCACCTCAAGGCCGTCCATATCGCCGAGCTTCAGGTCGGTGATGACGGCGTCGTGCTCGCCGGCGCCGAGCTTTTTGACGGCCTCCGCGCCGCTTTTCGCAGAGTCCACCTCGTGCCCGCGGCGTTTGAGCTCCATCGCAAGCATCGCGCCGAGGGAGAGGTCATCTTCGACGAGCAAGACGCGGGTCTTTTCCATAATTAATCCTCGATGCGCGGCAGTATGACGGTGAAAGTGGTTCCGTGTCCGACGCGGGTCTCGACGTCGATGCGGCCGCCGTGCGACTTGACGATGCGCTCGGCGATCGCGAGGCCCAAGCCCGTGCCCTGCTGCTTGGTGGTGCGGAAAGGCTTGAATAGATCGGCGCGGATGGACTCCGGGATGCCGGGGCCGGTATCGGCGATCGCGAACCAACCGGCGCCGTCGGCCTTGCCCGAGCGCACGGTCACGGTCCCCTTGCCGCCGAGCACCTGGATGGCGTTGATCATCACGTTCCAGACCACCTGGCGGATCTGGTCCGCGTCGAACGGGAATGGCTCGAGGCCGCGGCCCAGCGAGAGCGATAAACGCGAGCTTCCGGAGAGATCCTTATTGGCGAACGCCATAGCCGTGACTTCCTTGAGAAGCGCGTTGAGATCGTTCCGTCCGCGGTTCAACGGCCGAGGGCGCGAATATGAGAGGAAGTTGCTCAGCGACTCGTTGAGGCGTTTGCTCTCCGTGCGCAGGACGCGGGTCACGGTGTCCTTGTCTTCGCGCGAGAGCCCATCATCGGCCAGCTGCTGCGCGGCCATGACGATCGAACCGAGGGGATTGCGGATCTCGTGCGCGACGACGGCGGCCATCTCGCCGATGCTCGCCAGCGCCTCGGACTGGGCCACGCGCTCCTCGAGCGCCTTCTGGTCGCTCATGTCGATGCCGTTCGAGATATAGCCCATGATCGCGCCTTTCTCGTCGCGCACGGCCGTGATCGTCAGGATCAGCGGGACGTCGCGTCCGTCTTTGGCCTTGTTGATCAACTCTCCGCGCCAGTAGCCCTTGTTCGGATCGAGGATGCTGCGCCACATTCTTTTGTACAACTCGTCGGTCGAGTGGCGGGAGCGCAGTAGCGCCGGAGTCTTGCCGAGGGCTTCCTTGCGTGTATAGCCATAATGCGCGGTGAAGGCTTCGTTGATGTCGAGGATAATGCCTTTCGCGTCGCTGTGG
>JAYTSX010000180.1:0-5979 GCA_043745445.1 Elusimicrobiota bacterium | reverse complement strand
AAACAACCGCCGCCAGGACTTCAGTCCGGGGTCGACGCGACCTCGTTCGATCCGGCAGATTTGGGCTTGACCGAGCCCGGTGCGGAGCGCGAGCTGCCGTTGGCTCATGCGCATGTACGCACGCAGGGCGCGCAGATAGGCGGCTGGCGGATAGGTCATCGCTTTGGGCGGGTGGGCGAGACGGATGACGAGCTCGTTGAGAGCGAGACGATGAACCAAGGGGACTTTGGTGAGGACGGGCATCCCTTTATACGATTGAGGGTGGGGGAAAGTTGCATCGTCCGCGCGCCGGTCCCCAGGACACTCCGAGCGCTCCCTTGTTTGGGTGATGCCTGATCAAGCATCACCAAAAAACAAGGGATGACGGCTGTTGCCTCATTAGACATCACTCAGACACTCGTGACGGGGTGATGCCTGATCAGGCATCACCCAAACAAGGGGTGACGCGGGAGTGCCTAGCCGCCCTGGCCGACAGTGTCGAGGCGGCGCCACAGGTACCAGCTGGCGACGGTCCGGTACGGCGCCCACTTTTGGCCGTGCTTCTCGAGCACGGAGGGCGGCGGGAGCTGGCCGTTTTTGCGGTAGAGCAGGCCGAACGCCTTGCGCACGCCGTAGTCGCCCGTGGGCAGGACATCGGGGCGGCCGAGCTTGAACATCAGGAACATTTGCACGGTCCACTCGCCGATGCCGCGCACCTCGGTCAGGCGCGCGATGATCTCGGTGTCAGGGAGCTTCTCGAGCTCCTTGCGCGGCGCGACGACGCCGGACAAAGTCTTCGCGGCCAGGTCGCGCACGGCGAGAAATTTGTTCTCGGACAGGCCCGCGCCGCGAAGCTTGGCCTTGGGAATTTTAAGCAGGCGCTTGGGCGTTAAATTCTTCTCGCCGCCGAACAGCGCCAGCACGCGGCCGTGGATCGTCGCGGCGGCCTTGCCGTTGAGCTGCTGGTAGACGATCGACTGCACGAGGGACTCGAAGGTGTCCTGATCCCTGGGCACGAGGCCGTAAGCGCCGACGCTCGCGATGTGTTTCGCGAGGACGGGGTCCGCCTTCTTGAGGTGGCGGAGCGCGGCCTTAATATCCGTAGTTGACTCCGGAGCATATCTGCGGTTTGGCTTTGAGGCGCTCGGCGAGCCCGGGATTTTTCTTCATGTACTCGGCGCGATCCTTCACGCCGTAGACGAATTCGTCAAGGTACAGATTAAAGGAGTTCACGTCGCGCGCCGTTTTGTCCCAGGCCACATAAAATTCGTTGTCGCGGTCGTAGTAGCCCTGCGCGTACGACGGATGCGCGCCCCACTGCTCGACAACGACGGCGTCCACCTGCAGGCCGGGAATCAAGGTGCGGTTGGGGTCTTGTCGGATGACGGACTCGTCGACGAGCTCCTCGACGACGACGATCACGCGCTTGGAGGCGAAGGCCGCTTCCTTCTGAACGCCCATCAAGCCCCAGACCTGCGTGTTGCCGCCCATGTCCGCGCGCTGGGCGTGGACGATGGTGACATCGGGGCGCAGCGCCGGCACGGTCGCCAGAACCTCGCCGCTATACGGGCACGCGACCGTTTTAATGAGCGGATTGACCTTAGGGATATCGGTACCCTCGTAGTTTTTCAGCGGCCAGAAGGGGAGGTTGGCGGCACCCGCGGACAACCGCGCGACCATGCCGAAGTGCGAATACTCCTCGATTTCGAGCGTGGGGGGCTTGGCCTCGACCGCGCGCCGGAAGGCGTGCAAAGACCCGACGCCGGGGTTGCCCGCCCAGGAGAAAATCAGCTTCTTGGCGACGCCGGCATGAATCATCTGATCGTAGATGAGGTCGGGGGTCAGTCGCGCGAGCGTGAGGTTTCTCTTTTTTTGGCGGATGATCTCGTGGCCGGCGGCGAAGCTGATGAGATGCGTGAAGCCCTCGATGACGACGGTGTCGCCGTCCTTGACGAAGTTCGCGACGGCGTCCTTCATGGACAGGACTTTGTTCTTCACGCGGTCAGCTCGGTCAGGCACGCGTCGAAGATCTCGAGGCCCTTGTCCACATCGTAGGCGGTGAGCACGAGCGGCGGTGCCACGCGTATCGTCGACTTGCCGCAGCCGAGCAGCAGCAGGCCCTTGGTGAACGCGAGTTGCTCGAGCTCGCCCATCAGCTTGTCGGCGGGTTCTTTTGTTTTGCGGTCCTTCACGAACTCGACGCCGATGAAGAGTCCCCGGCCGCGGACATCGCCGATGCAGTCGTGCTTGGCCTGGAGCTTTTTAAAGCCCGCGAGCAGGCGCTCACCCATTTTGACGGCATTCGCCGCCATACTGTCATTTATAAGCCCGATAGTTGCGAGCGCCGCGGCGCAGGCGACGGGATTGCCTCCGTAGGTCGAGCCGTGCGAACCGCGCGGCCAGGTCATCACCGACTCCTTGGCCACGATGGCGCCGATCGGCATGCCTGAGCCGAGGCCCTTGGCGGTAACGAACACATCGGGCGCCAGGCCGTAATGCTCGGCCGCCCACATCTTGCCGGTGCGCCCCGCGCCGCACTGCACCTCGTCGAAGATGAGGAGGATGCCGTTGTCGGTGCAGAACTTACGCCAGAATTGAAGGAACTCTTTGGACGGCAAAACATAGCCGCCCTCGCCCTGCAGGGGTTCCATGATCACCGCGGCGACATCGGACGGATCGAGCTTGGTCGTGAACAGCTCGTGCGCGGCGTCGGTGCAATCCTTGAGAGTGTTTCGGTACGGGTTATGAAACGGGAGATGGTACGCGGTCTCGGGCAGCAGGGGGCCAAAGCCCTTGCGGTACTTGACCTTCGAGGTCGTCAACGACATCGCGGCGTAGGAGCGGCCGTGGAAGGAGCTGTGGAAGGAAACGATCGCGGCTCTCTTCGTGTGCTGGCGCGCGAGCTTGACCGCGCCTTCGATGGCCTCGGTGCCGGAGTTGGACAGGAAGGTCCGCCACTTGCCGCCGCCGGGGGCGGACTTGGCCAAGGCCTCGCAGAGATTCGAAAAGCCTTCGTAGTAAAAGTCGGTGCCGCAGATGTGGAGAAATTTACCCGCGGCCTCCTGCACGGCCTTGGTCACCACCGGATGCTGGTAGCCGGTCGACGAAACGGCGATGCCCGCCATCCAGTCGATATAACGGTTGCCGTCGACATCCTCGACCATGGCGCCCTTTCCGCCGGCGATGGCGAGCGGATACTCCTTTATATAGGAGGGGGAGGAGAACTCCTTGTCCTTGGCGATGACGAGCTTCGCCTTCGGACCCGGGGGCGCGATTTTGATGAGGGGATAGTTGGGCATCGATTATTCCATGATGGTGCGCGACTGCTCTCGCATGAACTGCGTGACATAGTACGGTCCGCAGCCGCCCTTGCCGGTCGAGCCGGAGCCCTTCCAGCCGCAGAACGACTGCACGCCCGGCCACGCGCCGGTGGTGGCGCCCGTCGGCCGGTTGGCGTAGCAGACGCCGGATTCGATCTCGTCGAAGTATTTTTCGATTTCTTCTTTCTTCGCCGTGAAGATGCCCGCGGTGAGGCCGTACTCGGCGCGGTTGGATTCGGCGATGGCCTGGTCCATGTCCTTGACCTTGCCGACCGCGAGGACGGGGACGAACAGCTCTCGCATGAAGATCTCGTGGTCGAGCGGGAGTTCGACGATCGTGGGCGCAACGAACTGGCCTTTGTCGAACACACCGCCCTTGAGGCGCGCGCCACCGAGAAGAATCTTGCCGCCTTTTTTGGCCGATTCGATGGCGCCTTCAAATGTCTTGACCGCGCGCGCGTTCACGACGGGGCCGAAGTAGACATCCTTAAGCGACGGGTCTCCGCAGACGATCGCCTTGCTTTTTTCAAGGAGCTTGGCGACGAAGGCGTCGTAGACCTTTTCGTGGACATAGACGCGCGAGCACGCGGAGCATTTCTGCCCCTGCAGGCCGAAGGCGGATTTCATCACGCCCGAGGCGGCGTCATCGATGTTCGCGGTCTCGGCGACATAGGTCGGGTTCTTACCGCCAAGTTCCATCAGCGCAGGCTTGGGGTACACCGAGGAAAATTCCTTCACCATGCGCATGCCGACCTCTTTAGAGCCGGTAAAGACAATGCCGTCCACGCCCGGGTTTTTCCAGAACGCGTCGCCGATGACCGCGCCCAAGCCCGTCACGAAGTTGAACAGCCCGCCGGGGATGCCCGCGGCCATGTAGCACTCGTACAGCATCAGGCCCGTCAGGGGCGCATCCTGGGCGGGCTTGTAGACCACGGCGTTGCCGGCAAGCAAAGCCGCCGCCGACATGCCCGTGGACAGCGCCATCGGGAAGTTGAAGGGGGCGATGCAGACGAACACGCCGAACGGGCGCAGGACGGAGCGCGTGTTTTCGTTGGGCATGAGCCGGCCGAGCGGCTTGACATAGCCGTTGTTCTCCTCGACCATGCGCGCGTAATATTCGATAAGGTCGGCGGATTCCTCGGCGTCGCCCATGGCTTCCATGCGGCTCTTGCCGACTTCAAGGCTCATCACGGCTGCGATCTCGTACTTGCGCAGGCGGATAAAGTGCGCGGCCTTCTTCATCGTCTGCACGCGCTCCTGCCACGGCAGTGCGCCCCACTTCTTCTGCAGCCGGCGCGCGGCCTTAACGGCCTGGTCCACATGCTCGGCCGTGGCGGACTGGAACTTGCCCAGCACGAGGCCGTCGATGGGGGAGGTGTCCACGAGAACGGCCGACTCAGACTTCACCGCCTTGCCGTCGATCCAGAGGGGATGCTCCGCACCGGCCTTGGCGCGCACCGCGGCCAGCGCCGCGTCGTAGTCCTTGTGGAACTGCGTGAGATCCATGTTCGATGAGGTGTAGGTGATTTTCGTCGGGGCGTTAGCGGCGGACATGGCAGGCCTCCAAGGCGGCGTTATGGGCGATCTTAAAGCGGGCGACGATCTCGTCGATCTCCGCTTCGGTGACGATGAAAGGGGGCGCGATCATGACGAGGTCGCCGTTCTCGCCGTCGGCGTGGCCGGTGTTGGGCCAGACGATGAGGCCCGCGTCCTGGGCCTTCGCGACGAAGGTCTCGGCGAACTTCAGGGAGCGGGGAAAAGGGGCCTTCGTCTTCTTGTCCGCTACGAATTCGATGCCGGCCAGCAGGCCCAGGCCGCGCACATCGCCGACGGATGGGAGGTCGACCAAGACGGCGAGCTTGTGCTGAAGCACCGCACCCATCGAAGCGCAACGGTCGACGAGCCCTTGTTCTTTGATATAGCGCACCGCGGCGAGTCCCGCGGCGCAGATGGCCGGCGAATGGGAAAAAGTTTGGGCATGTTTGAACGCGCCGGAGCCCTTGGCGATCGGATCGATGACCTTCTTCGTGGCGAGGACGGCGGACAGCGGGACATAGCCGCCGGACAGCCCCTTGCCCATGGTCATGATGTCCGGGACGACGCCGAAGTGTTCGATGGCGGACCATTTGCCGGTGCGGCCGGAACCGGATAAGACCTCGTCCGCGATGAACAAAACGCCATGCTTGTCGCAGATCTCGCGTACCCGCTTGAAATAGTTTTTAGGCGGGACCGACGCGCCGGTCGACGATCCGCCGACGGGCTCGGCGATGAAGGCGCACACTGTGTCGGCGCCCTCTTTAAGGATGGCGGCCTCGAGGGCCTCGGCCGTCATCGCGGGCGCGTCCGGGGCGCAGCGATACGGATAAGGCGCGGGGATCATGGTCACGGGCACGAGCCAGGGGCCGAACATCTTCTTGTACTGCTCACGCGCGGAGGCGGAGAGTGCGAGCAAAGTGTTGCCGTGATAGCCGGGAGTACGCGCGATGATCTTGTGCTTGCCGGGTTTGCCCGACTCGACCCAGTGCTGGCGCGCGAGCTTGAGCGCGGCCTCGACGGCCTCGGAGCCGGAGGACAGGAAGTAGGCGAAGTCGAGGCCCTTGGGGCTGAGCGTGCGCAGTTCGGCGGCGAGGAGCTCGGCGGGCTCGCTCGTGAAAGCGGTGCCGTTGACATAGGCGACCTT
>JAYTSX010000179.1:0-6002 GCA_043745445.1 Elusimicrobiota bacterium | reverse complement strand
CGATCCTGCATGAATTTCATCGCCTCGGAGGAGGACGCTTGGTTTCTGAAAGAAGAGTCGATGAGCGGATGCACGACATGCTCGATGAGGTTGTCGATCGTGCCGATGCGCGCGACCATGTGCGGCGCCTGTTCAGGCAGCACGCGCAGGATGACCTTGACCTCGACCGTCATCTGGAAGCCGTCCTTGGAGACGATCGCGAGAGGATTGAACGCGCGCTCGCCGCGGCCCTGAGTCTTCTCCTCGGCCCAGTCGATCGTGATGTTGGTCGTGGGGATGATGTGGGGGGTGTAGGCGAGCTTGTTTAGATAGTAGGTTCCGGGCCCGAGGACCTCGCGCTGGATGCCGCGGTAGCCGGAGTCCACGACATAGCGTTCGATCCCGTCCTTCAGACGGTCTTCAGGTTTGGCGGCGACCGCGCCGACCGCGGTGCCGATGCCGGAGGGGTCCTTGCCGATGTTGGAGACGATGACCGAGACCTCGCCGCGGGCCACCTGCAGCACCTCGTCGAAGGAGGCGTCGAACATCAGCGGATTGATGTAGTACGTTCCGGGCTTGAGGAAATCGAGCTGCGGTCCGCGCTGGCCCGCGGCTCCGAGGAAGGCCGCGCCATCCTGGAAATCCTTGTGGCCCGCAACGGACTTGGCGACATATTCGGAAGGGGGCAACGGCTCGCCGTCCTTGGCGGTCACCATGCCGACCTTCTGCGCCGGGATCACGACCGCGTCGCGCATCTCGACGGAGAACATTGCCGTGTTGACGCGGTAAGACCCGGGAAGCAAAATGTCGATCTGCGGCCCTTTTTGCCCGCCCTGTTCGAGAAAGGCCTGGCCGTTCTGGAAGTTCTCGTGGCCTTTCACGCTCCGTCCGAGCAGGCGGCCGGGCGTGATGGGCTGGCCGTCGGTGGCGACGACGACGCCGATCTTGTTGTTCGTGATACGCAGGGCCGGGCGCTTGACGATCTTGAAGAGATACGGGTTCACGCGGTAGGTCCCGGGAGGCAGGATCTGCACCTGCGGCCCCTTCTCGCCGCCGCCGGTCAGGAAGGCCTCGCCGTCCTGGAACAGGTTGTGATTGCTCAGCGCCTTGCCGAAGATTCGTCCGGGGGGCACCGGCGCGCCGTCGATGGATTCGATGAGACCGACTTCGTTCTCGGCGACCGTCAGCATGGGCGCTTTGTCGGTCTTATATAGGAAGGGGGTCAGTAGGTGGAGCCCCGGGCCGAGGATGCGGGCCTGGATGCCGACCTGGCTGGACATCGCGACGACGCGGCCTTCGGGCATCGCGGAGCCGAGCCAACGGCGCTCGAGCACGGCGATCTGCGTGCCGCCGACGACGACGATCGAATTGTAGATGAAAATGAACGCCGCGAAGAACAGGAAGCAGATCACGGCGAAGCCGAGATCACCGTTGAGGCCAAGCGAAGAGAGAAAACCAGACATCAAGCCCATGGGGAACGACCTCCGAGGAACGACTCTGTTACCCGGAGTCTAGGAATTCGTTACAAGAGTGACAAGGCCTAGTAAGGCCTGCGGCCGGCGGGCTCGTTTAGGGCGCGACCAGCGCCGGCGCGTCAGTCGCCTTTGGAGCCCCCGAACAGCGACGAGCCCTTCTCCCGCAGCTGCCAGCCTCGTGCCAGCTTCGCGGTCTTTTTCGGCTCCTCGAGTTTGGCGATTTCCTTCTTCGCCGCGGGGACGTCCAGGTTGAGGGGCACCTTGTCGAACTTGCGTTGAGGCGTTCCGACGGGGGGGATGACGAGCGTGCCTCCGGCGAGGATCAAGGTGCCTGGCGGCAGCTCGCGGCGGGCGCCCTTGAATATCTCCACGACCGTGTCGTTCATCACGGCCAGCATTCGCCGCGAGCCTGCGGACGCCCCGAGCCAGTCCCATACTCCGCCGCCGGTGCGCGGCGCTGCGCGCCCCGTCTCGGCGTCGACGATCAGCCCCGCGGCGAGGCGGACGACATTCAGGCCGTTCGTTCTGGCCATTTCGACGAAGTACTCGTCCTCGGGCGAACCGGACGCCGGTATCGCGACGATCCGGCTCTTGCCCGCCGTTTGGAAGGACTTCTTGGACGCCGTCGCCAGTTTTGATCGCACGAGGCTGCGCGACGACGCTGATTTTTCGCGGGCATCGTGGAGCACGGCGGCTCTTCCGGTCACGCGATCGTTCAGCAGCTTCTCGATGACGGCGTACCGCTCCAGCTTTCGGGAATCCTGGATGTTGATCCATTGCCCGGCGACGGCGATCGAGGCGAGCCCGAGCCCGAGGACGAAAAGCGCCCATGATCCGAGCAGGCCGATCAGACGGCGCATCGCGTCCTTAGAAAACATAGACGCGCGTCTCCGGCGTGATTTGATCCCAGATCTCCAGCAAATCGGCTTTCGGCACGATGGCCCCCTTCAGCGGGGGGCCGTCTTTGGCGGAGGGGGAATGGATGACGCGCCCGTTCGAGAGGAAAATGATGAGTCCATCGGCGCTGAAGCGCTTGCCGGAGACGGCGAAAGCGCCTTTGCCGAATGTCGGCGCGATTTGGACGCTTGCCTGCCGCACGACCTCATTCCCGAATTTCAAAACGAAGGTCTTTTTCGCGGTGTCGACGGAGAGATAGAAATCCAGCGCCTTGAGGCTCCCCATGTAGGCCACCCGGCTCTCGAGCTCTTTATCGAGCGCTCCCTTGGCGAGGTTCATCTCCGCCAGCTCGGCGGTGATCGTGTCGAGCTCCGACGGTCCGGCGTAGGATTTACTGAAGGTCCTCGTGAATTCGGCGTCGATCGCTCGTCGCTGCCGCGCGGCGAAAAGAGACGCGGCGACGGCGACGAGGAGAAGGGCAAGGTTGAGCCACAGAGGCGGGCGCAGAATGTCCCTCCTGTCGGACGAGCCGGCCCTTTGTTCCGTTCTTCGCTCGGGCATCAGAAGGCCTGTCCCGCGAGGATCGACAACGACCAGCGCGCGCCGCCGGAGCGCTGGCGCAAGGGAAAGGCCACATCAATGCGCACGGGGCTGTTGCTTCCCGAGCGCGACGGGGCCACGCGCAGGCCGAAGCCGACGCTGTTCTTGAGGTCGCCGAGCTTCATCGAACGGCCCGCCGCCCAGACATTGCCGGAATCATAAAAGAGCACAGCTCCCAAATCGATTATTTTGAACAGGTCGTCATAGACATAAATACGATCTTCGATATTGTATACGAAGAGACGGTCGCCCGTGAAATCACTCAGGCCGTAGCCGCGCAATCCGTTGAGCTCTCCGAGCGACAGCCGGTGGGCGTTGTCGAGCCGCCAGCCGAGGTCGTAGCGGGTGTGGAAGGCCAAGGTCTGATACTTGAGCCCGCGCACATAGTAAGACCCGTCGAAGGAGGCGACGCGGTTGCCGTTGGCGCCGTTGACATACTTCGAGGCGAGGCCCGACTTGAGGAGCAAGAGCTGGCTTCCCCAGGTGAAGCCTTTGTGCGCCATGACGCTCGGAATGATTTGCTCCTGCGTCGTGCCCAGGCCCCGAATCATCGGGGCCCAAGCGACGGTCGGTAAGATGCCCAGGCCGAGGTTGAAGTCTTCATCGTGCGTGAAGTTCTGGATGCGGCGCACCGTGAGGAAGTCCAGCTCCTCCCATTCGCCGCCCACGGTGAGGAAAGTGAGCTGCTCGAGATTCGGGATGTCTCCGCTCGTCACGGCGCGGTGGGTCAGCACTCCCACGGTGACGCGCCGCGTGCGCTCGGTGGAGGTCGTGATCGCGACGCCGTAGTTGACCCCGGCCTCGCCCGTGCTCCGCGTCGCGCCCGACGCTTCCCGTGCCGCGTTGTACCGGACCTCGGCGCCCGCGGCGTGCTTCGCGATCGAGGCGTAAAACGGGCGGTTCAGGGAGATCACATAATTCTGGCTGCCTGGGGCGGCCACGGCCAGCATCGAGTACTGCAGGCGCTTATAGTGGAGGAACTGTACATCCTTGTAGCCGAAGGACTTCGATACCGAGCCGCCGTCGCGGCTGTAGACCGCGGAGACGGCTTTGCCCTCGCCGAGGATGTTGTGCTCGGCGAACCCGGCCTTGATGTTCGTGACGCCGCCGGCGCGCTTGAAGCTCGCGACGACCTCGAGCGTCCAAGAGTCGTAGGTGCGCACGACGATGTCGACGCCGCCCTTCGCATTGACAGACTCCGACACCTCAGCGCGCCGGATGAAGGACAAGCCGCGCAGATTGCGCTCGGTCTCCTCGATCAGGAGGGGATCGTAGGCGTCGCCGACCTTGAAGAGCAGCTCGCGCTCGATGACGGCCTCGTGCGTCACGATGTGAATGCGGTCCGCGGCGCGGTAAACGAGCTTGTTCTCGGCGGGGTTGTTCGGGTCGAAGACATTGTTGGTCTCGACGCGGATCGAGGAGATGGTCGCGCCGCTCGCCGCAGGATGCGGTTTGCGCGGAGGCGCCGCCCAGAGCGAGGGCGCGGGCAATAAAATGAAGAGGATCAGACGGCGCATGTTGCTATCCTAGTATGTCTGATGCGCGAAGCCACTCCCATTCGCGATTCTACCGGACAGCCTCCGTATAAGTACGGATCAAGCTGATGGCGCGGGGCCGGAATCGAACGGATGAAAAAGATAAACTCGCTCATCATGAAGAAGACGGGCAAGAGACTCCCGGGCAGGGAGCGCCGGGGCCAGCTGCTGTTGGCCGTCGAGAGGCTCAGCCGCGCGAACAGCGACCTCTTCAACCTCCTCGCCAATGTGGACATCCCCATGTTCTGCTCGATCCGAACCTGACCGTCCACCGCTTCACGCCGGCCGCGGAGAAGATCCTCGGGCTGTCCGCTATCCGTTGCGCCTGCCCAGCTTGAGGCCGATGCTGCGCGCCGTGATCAAGACCGGCACGGTGAGCAAGCTCGAGGTTCAGGATTTTAAGGGCCGCTGGCACTACCTCCTGATCCGCAAGCGCCGCCGGTCGGCGCTGACGCCGATCATCTTCCTCACCGCGACGAGCGTCAACGAGAAGCAGATCTCTCGGGGCTACGCCCTCGGCGCCGTGGACTACATCTACAAGCCCATCATCCCGGAGAACCTGAAGGCCAAAGTGAGCGTCTTCGCCGCGCTGCACCGCAATAGCCGGGAGCTCGCCAGGAGCAAGGAAGCGCTGCGGCTTGAGCTCGAAGCGCGCAAGCAGGCCGACCTCGCCCAAAGGGAGAGCGAGGCGATGTATCGCAAGCTCTTCTCGCACGCCAGCGACGCGATCGTAGTCTTCGATGACCAGAGCGATACCGTGCTTGAGGTCAACAAGGCGGCTGTCGAGCTCTATGGCTACACTGAGGCCGATTTCCTAAGGCTCAGCTCGAAGGATCTTGAAGCGAAGCCCCTGGGCGCCGGCGCCCAGCCGGAGAAGGCCCACAAGAAGACTATGATGCGCTCGCAGATAAAAGCCGACGGCCGAGACTTCCTAGCCGAGGTCACCAGCGCCAGCATCACGCTCAAGGGTAAGAAGTTGACGATGATGCTGGCCCGCGACGTGACTGCGCGGCAGAAGGCCGCCGACGCCGCCTTGATACGGAGCCGGGAGATCGCCCTGCGCCCGTTCAGGCCTAAGGGCTCCAAGTTCACGGTGTTTTGAGCCGCGCTCGGCGTTGCGGCGCACGGTGAGCTCGGCGACGCGCTTGGGTCCGGCGAAAATCGCCATTGATTTTACCGGACAGCAGGGCTACGCTTCATCAATGGAGCGCGCGATTGCGGTGGTCGGGTCTAAAATCTCCTACCTTGTCGGGAGGTAACTTTCGCAAAGTCGTTGGTGGAAAATTATCGGCGGGCTGCCGAGGGTCTGGGAGGAGTGTCGCACAAAGAGAGAAAAAAGAGGCGGCATGAGCCGCGACCATCCATGCGAGGGTGAAAGTCACCCCGAAGGATGAGAACGTCGGGCGGTAGCTACCCAGCGAGCCGTCGCGACAGCCGCAAAACGGAAGATTTTTCGATTTCCAGGATCTTTCTTGGGTCCACACGACCCAACGAAAGCTTACGTGATCTTTTGGGG
>JAYTSX010000178.1:0-6005 GCA_043745445.1 Elusimicrobiota bacterium | reverse complement strand
GCCCACGCTCGCTTGCGGGGCTTCGCTGCTGGATGAAAGCCTGCAGGGGCACCGCGTAGAAGCCGGCGGACAGCCCGGCCATGAGCAGGTCAAAAATGACGCGATTGGTCGAGTGATAGGCGAAGCCGAGGTCCGCGCCGAACAGCACAAGACCAAGCGCGCCCAGCGGTACAAGCCCGAGCTCAACGCGGCCGCGCGACAGGCGTCCGGCAATGAATGAGCCCGCGCCGATGCCGAGCGCCAGCACCACCTGGAATCGCCCGCACGCCGCCTCGCTTAAGCCCATCAGCCGCGTGCCGTACACGAGCAGATTCAGCTGGAACAGCGCCCCGACGAACCAAAAGAAAGCCGCGGCGTAGGTCGCGAGGTTCACATTCGGCAAAGTGGCGAGATGCTTTAAATTAGCGGCCGTGCTCGAGAACGGGTTGAAGGACAGCCGCGCCCCGGGCCGGGCCGCGGTCGTAGCCGGGATCAGCAGCGATACGAGAAAGCCCGCAAGGGCGACGACCGAGAGGACGGCGGCGGCCACCGCTGGACGGTCGCGCAGGCGCATCACCAACTCGGAGGCGGCGGCCGTGCCGAGGATAATCGCGCCGAAGCTCGTCATCTGCACGAGACCGTTCGCGTTCGAAAGCTCGGCGTCCTCGATGAGCTCCGGAAGAATCGCGAATTTGACCGGACCAAAGAAGGCAGAGTGCGTCCCCATCAGGAACACAAGGACCAGCAAGGCCGGCACGCTGTGCGCGGCCAGCGCCGGCACGGCGAGAAGAAGCAGCGCGACTTCCATGGCCTTAAAGAGAACGACGAGGCGGGCTTTCGGCCAACGGTCAGCGACATCGCCGGCGAGCGTCGAGAATAGGAGGAACGGGGCGATGAACGCGGCGCTGGCCGCCGCGATGAATGTCGGCGCGCCCTGGGGGTCGGCCGCGACCACCGACAAGCTGACGAAAGTCTTGAAGGCGTTGTCGTTGAACGCGCTCGTCGCTTGCGCGGCCAGGAAAGCGCGAAAGCCTTTGGACGTTGAACCGGTCATGGACAGCGTAGGATAGGCCCCTGTCCGGCGCCTGTCAAGGTACGAAAAGTGTTCTTCTTCCTTATTATGACCTGGCCGCCGTGATCGGGCACACGCGTCAGATTAAAGCACTCGTCGCAAAACCGTGATTTTTCCCCCCTGGCGCGCATTCCAAACTCATGTTATAGTGGCTTTATTGCCGCACAAAGGTAAAACCCCATGAACGCTTCGATTTTCCGTCGTTTAACCGCCGTTTGCCTGGCGCTGGTTCTTGCGGTTCCCGCCTCCGCGTTTGACAAATACGGCGGAGGCCCCATCGTGGCCGAACTCGTCGGCCGCTTGCTTGAACAGACGCACTACGCGCGCCGCCCGATCAACGACGCCACCTCCAAAGAGTTCCTGCGGAACTACATCGATTCCTACGACTACAACCACATGATTTTGGAAAAGAGCGATGTCGACGAATTCGAGGCCAAGTACGCGACGACCCTCGATGACCGCATCAAGGACGGAGATGTCGAGGCCGCCTACGAAATCTACGAACGCGTGACCGCCCGTCTCGAGGAGCGCGTCGCTCTGGTGAAGTCTTTGACGGCCTCGACCTTTACCTTCACGACCAACGAAAAGGTCGTCCTCGATCGGCACGAGCTGCCCTGGCCCGCGACCGCCGCGGAGGCTAAGGAGCTGTGGCGCCTGCGCATTAAGCACGAGGTCCTGCTCGAACGCCTCGCCAAGCTGAAGGCGGAGGAGGCCAAGGCCCTCGCGGCGAAAACGGCTCTGGAGAAAAAGGACAAAGCCGCGGCGAAAGCCGCCGCCGCGCCTCCCGCCGCCGTCGCGGTCGCTGAGCCCCCGAAGGCCGAGCCGAAGAAAGAGGAAAAACTGGCCAAGGAGCTGACGGCAAAAGAGACGATCGACCAGCGCTACGAACGCATCCTACGCAGCTACAAGGAGTACGACGGCATCGACGTGTTCTCAACCTTCGTTTCCGCCCTGACGCGCGTCTTCGACCAGCACACCGACTATCTCGCCGCCGCCCAGAAGGAGAACTTCGACATCAGCATGAAGCTCTCGCTTGTCGGCATCGGCGCCGTGCTGCGCTCCGAGGACGGCTACGCGCACATCGTGTCGCTCGTCCCGGGCGGGCCCGCTGATTCAGACAAACGCCTCAAGCCCAACGACAAGATCGAAGCCGTCGCTCAAGGCGACGGCCCGTTCATCGAGGCCGTCGGTATGAAGCTCGACCGCCTCGTGCAGATGATCCGCGGCGAAAAAGGCTCCACCGTGCGCATGCGCGTGATCCCCGCGGACGCGATTGATCCGTCGACACGCGTTGTCATCACCCTTGTGCGCGAGGAGATCAAGCTCACCGACCAAGAGGCCAAAGCCAAGATCTACACCGTGCCCGGCCGGGGCGGCAAACCCTCGAGAATCGGCGTCCTTGATCTTCCTTCATTCTACGCCGACATGCGCGGCGGCTCCGACGGCAAGAGCGCCACGCGCGACACCGAACGCTTGATCGTCGAGATGAAGCGGCGCGGCATGGACTCCCTGATCATCGACCTGCGGCGCGACGGCGGCGGCTCTTTGTCCGAGGCCGTCTCCTTGACGGGACTTTTTATCAACAGCGGCCCCGTGGTGCTGGTTAAAGACGCTCGCGGCACCATCAAGCCGTTGCGTGACAACGACTCCATGACCGCGTTCGACGGACCGATGATCGTGCTGACCTCCCGGGGCTCGGCGTCGGCGTCCGAGATTTTCGCGGCGGCCCTGCAGGACTACGGCCGCGGCGTCATCGTCGGAGAGAAGAGCACGTTCGGCAAAGGCACGGTGCAATCCGTGCTTGAGCTGAACCAGTACCTCCCGCCCGCCTACCGCTCGTATAAGCCCGGCGCGCTGAAGCTCACGATTCAAAAGTTTTACCGGGTCTCCGGCGGCTCGACCCAGCACCGCGGCGTCTTGCCCGACATCCACATCCCGTATTACGGGGACATCAGCGAATCGACCGAGTCATCCCAAAAGAGCGCGCTTCCCTACGACGAAATCGAGCCCGCCGCGTACGACCGCAGCGCGACCTTGCAGGCTCGTCTTTCGTCTTTGGCGAAAGCCTCGACGTCTCGTATCGCGCTCTCCCGGGAGTTCCAGTGGATCCAGGAGGATATGACGCGCTGGGAGAAGCAGAAGAAGGACAAGGCCCTCTCTCTCAACGAGAAGACGCGCCTCGCCGAGCGCAAGACCGAGGAAGATCGTCAGGCCTCCCGCAAAAAAGAACGCGGCGCCCGCAAGGAGAAGCCATATACGTCCGAGGAAATCACCTTGGCGATCCTCGACGGCAAAGCGCCCGCCGTTTCCACCACGACCGCCCTCACGCGGCCGGCCGACCCCTTCGATGAGGACGAGCCCGGCTACGAACGCGGAGTCGACGCGCCTGATGCGGTGCTCGACGAAACTCTGCGCATCGCAGTCGACCTGACCGCCGCACTTCCGCCGGTGACCGACGCTCAAGCCGCGCGCCGCGCGCGCAACGCCGTCACGCAGTAGCGATTTCGTAGAATGGGACCAATGTCCCCGCCGCGGCTCCTGCTGTGCGCATTGCTCTTGGCGCCGCCCGCCTTCGGCGCCGGCGCGCCCGTGCCCAAGATACGCCTGGCGCTGATCCAGGAGGAGCCGACGCGGACGACTCTGCAGATGGCGCAGCCCCTCGAACGCGTGATGAGGGAAGCGGGCAAGGACGCGACTCTGCTGGGAGTCGAGAATGTGCCCGTGCATTTCGGAGGCGACGATTATCGCTTCAGCCTTCCCCCCGGGGCCAGCGCTCCGGACGCCTCGGAAACGTCGACGGCCGCCGTCCTCGAAGGAGAATCTGAGGTCGTTTTCGTTTTCCCGTCCACCCCCGATCTGGCTGACGCCTTGACCGCCGCCGCCTCCGATCCCAAGACCTTCCGAACCCCGGATTCCCTGAGCCTCGCGGCCGGCGAAGCGGAATTCGCGGTGACAGCGGGCGCGGGCGGGGAGACTTTCCTCGCATTGCGGGCGCGTCTTGAACGCCCGACCGCCGGCCGCATTCGATCGGGCATGGCCGCCTATTATCATCTGCGCTGGAAGGAACGGGACGTGGCCGTCGCGGTCATCGGACGCACCTTCGGCGGTCTTGGACGCTTGGGCGCGGTCGCTCAGGCCGAGCTCGAGAAGGGCGCGTTCACCGGCCTCTCTCGCGGCGGGACCTTCGGCACCGTCCGGTCCGATGCCCATGGGCGCGACGTGCTCAACGCCCTTGAAAAATCCGGACTGCGCTTGGCGTCTGTTTCCTCATCGGAGATCGAGCATTGGCCGGAGCTGACGGCTTACCGCGCCGAGCGGCCGGACGGCGTGCAGTGGCTTTCCGCGAACCTCGTCTATTCGACCGCTCCCGCCAAAACTCTCCTGGCTCCGTACGCCGTCTTCACGGCCTCAGGAACGCGCGTCGCGGTCGTCGGGCTGACCCCGCCTTGGGCCGAACGCATGCTTAAAGCCAACGGTCTGGGCCATCTCAAGATCGTCGATCTTCAAGTCGCGGTCGAGCACCTGATCCCGCGCCTGCGCGCCGAGGCGGACATCGTCATCGTTCTCTCCGACCTGCCTCCCGGCGATCAAATGCGACTCTCCGGCCTCGTCCGCGGCCTGGACCTGATCATCGGCGACGACGCGCCGTTCATGAGCCGCGGCGCCGCGCCGACGACCGTCATCGAACAGGAAGGCCGCCCGATCTTCGACAACCCCTTCCCGACTCATCGCTCCTACGGACCCGCACTCAACCTCATCGACATCGCACGCCGCTTTAACGGCACGGGAGCCGATTGGCGCATCGAGCAGTCCGCGATTTCGCTCGATGATACGATCAATCCCGCCGAAGGCTATCCCGAGGCCTCCTTCGACGCCTACGCGATCGGCAACTCGACGGCTCCCGCGCTTTTGCCGGACGCTCGCCAGGTTTTTTCGACGCGCGAGCGTTCCCACGGCTTCCCGGTCTACGAGGCCCGCGATTTCTGGACGATGGCGGCCAGTCTTCTCTCCGAGCACAGCAAGGCAGAGGCCGGCATTTTGCTCTCCCAGCATCTTGGACTGCGCACCGTCGGGGTCATGCGGGAATCCTATGTGCGCGACTGGCTCGGCCCCCCCGACGCGGCGGTGATTGTGGCACTCAAGGGCGACCAGCTTAAGGCGCTGATCGACGAGGCCGCCGAGCAGACCCGCAAAGAATCCTCCGGCGCGCTCCTCGGAGACCGGCCGGCCTTCGCCATCGGCGGAGTCGACGCCAAGAAGCGCGTCCGCGGAGCGCCGCTTGACGCCTCGGGAACATACCGGATCGCGACCACGCGCGCGACCGCCGACGCGCTCCACCTGCCCGAACCGCGTGAGCCCCTGCCGGGGACGCCCAACGCCGGTCCGGTGGTGCTCGAGGACCTCCGCGCCCGCGCCGGTCGAACCTCACTGGCCGAATACCGCGAGTGGATGCTGGGCGCGCCGCTGAGCACGCCCGGCCTCTGGCGTCTGAACTTCCGCGACGTGGGCTTAAACCTCCGCCAAACCAAGGTCGTGCGCTCCGACGACTTCGACCCGGTGCCCAACTCCCGAGTTCAGGGCTTCAACGAATTGCTCATCGGCGGCGTGTTCAAGGCCGATGCTGAATATTTGAAAAGCGAATTTAAGTGGACGAACACCGTGGAGGCCGAGTACGCCAAAAGCCGTATCGAACCGCGCAACGCGCCCGCGACGACGAACATCGCCGCCAACCGCTTGATGCTGCTGACCCTCGCGACACGGCGGGCCGGCGCCATCCGTCAGGAATGGCTCGCGCGCTCGTGGGGTCCCTCGATCGGCTTGCAGTATGACGGTGAGTTTGAAGCGGCCATCGGCCTTAAGCGCAAGCAGGTGTACAGCGTGTTCCCGGGCGTCGAATTCTTCGACGGTACTTTCATTCGTTCGCTCGAGCTGTCGGGCATCATCAAACGCGACC
>JAYTSX010000177.1:0-6037 GCA_043745445.1 Elusimicrobiota bacterium | reverse complement strand
GGCCCGCGAATTGGTCGGCGCGAGCCGCCGTCATGAGGATCATGCGATTATCGGCCGCGGACAGGGCGCTCATCGTCACCAACGGCTGGAGGCCGGCGACCAGCGCCTGGCCGGAGGTGGATTTGCCCGAGAAGCAGGCGTCGATGAGGACGACCGTCTTGGCCTGCTTACCCTTGGAGAGTACGCCCAACAGCTCGTTACGCGATAAACTTCGCGAGTAGACGCTCTCCGCCTTCTGCTGAGCGTCGATGCCCACGAGGAGCCCGTCCTTGCCGTCCTTCGACGGAGCCCCGTGGCCGATGAACACGAACCAAAGCGTTCCGCCGGCGCCTGTCTGCGCGGCCTTTTCGGCCGCGGCCTGGCGGATCTGGTCGACCGTCGCGTCGTCGTCGAGGAGGAGCGCCACATGGTCGGCCGGGACCTTCAGCGTCCCCGTGAGGTAGGCTTGCCAGTCGTTAGCGTTCAGCTTCGCGCCGGCCACATGCTCGACCTTGAAGTAGTTTTCGGCGCCGACGACCACCGCCGCGTCGTGCTCTCCGCCGCCGATCGACTTCGCGGGCTTCGACAGGTCAGGCCAAGAGTCGTCGGCGCGCGCGGAGGGTGTCGCGATCAGGAGAATGGCGCAGAACGCCGCGAGGACAGCGTGCCGGGAAGTCTTTTCGGTGAGCATCGGGGGGAGTCTCCTTGAACCTCGGCCATTGTAGCACCTCAGAGGGTAATAACCGAGTGTGCTGTTTGGTGTGCGGTTTCGGTCAACTAATAGGAGCTAACCGCAATCAACGGTAATCGTGGCGGGGGATTCTCCGTCGGAGAACCGTTATAGCCTCTCGGCGGGGGAAACGCACCCGGTTTTCGGGACTGCTACCTTCAACCGCTCGGTCACCCTTCCTAAAATCTCAGAATAAATAGCGGTTGATGCGGCATTTTAGCTGGCCCCGCGAGAAAGGAGAGGCTATAGCAAGAATCTTCCAAGCCTCAAGCGTCGCGCTCACGCGGCTCTCCTGCGCCTCGGACTTCTGCTTCGTTTTGCGCCGGCACTGAGAAGCGGTTTGTACGCGGTCTCATAGAGGGCGAGGAGCTTCTTGTCCTTGTCCCGGCCCGCCAGGCGTTTGGATTCCAGAACCTGTTCTAGGCCAGCGCATGGTACGCGCACGCCTTTGACCTTGAAGACTTTTCGGGTGCGGCGCCATTGCGCGTAAGTGTATCCGATGGCATCAACGAGAACGTCGATGGGCATGCCTGTTGCGCTGTCCGAGCGGACGGCAATGCGGCGTTCCAGAAGCCGTTTCAGAACCAGTGAGTCGACGCGAACCAGCGGTTCGCCGCCCGCCGTAAGGCTGTAGCTGCAACGAACGAGCACGCGCAACGCCTTGCGCAGGTTCGCGGCCGTGGGACGGACCAGTAGATCGCAATCGGCGGTCACGTAGAACGAGGCCGCATCCGGGGCATAATGACCCAGCGCCAACGCGCCGACGAGAAGATAGTCTACTTCGGACGCGTTTAAGGCCGCGAGGACTTGAAGGTGGCCGGAGCGGTTCATGAACCGCGCACGGCCTTCCAGTACAGGTGGTGCTGATGTGCGGCGATGTGGACGAAGGTCTTGTCCGTGCCCGGCTTGTTGTGGGGCAGGCGCGTGACGCGGCGGGCCAGGGCGGCTAGGCGGCGGGAGCGGCGCTTCATGATTTTAGTATAGCTCGAATCCACCTGCACTACCAGGGCGCGAACCGAAATTCTGTCCTCTTTGTGTCCGCTTTGGAGCAATCTTGGTCAAGTTTGATCAGCGTCCATCAAGCTTGGGGTCGGCGTTCTCCGTCGATGATGAGATCTTCCAAGGGGAACTCTCAGCCGGACTTCGCTTTTCGAGACTGCTACCTTCAACCGCTCGGTCACCCTTCCGTGAACGAAATCAATGAGCGATTGATTGATTTATTTTTGCATACGCGCGAAGAGCAGGATGCGGCTGATTTCACCCGGCAGGCGCGCATCGCGGTGGACGAAATAGCGCAAACGCTTGGGCAGGACAAGCACCCATTGGCGGTATGGCACACCGGGCAGGAGCTCAGCTAGCGCATGGCCGCTCTCGACGACCGCCCGCTTGGTGTCGCATGAAACGCACGCCATTCTGCGCTTGCATGAGAACGGGACGAAGCGGCTGTCGCCGCACTGGCGCCAACGCCGGCATCGCTCTGATTATGGGCGGCGGCGGCCCCGCACTCGCCAAGGGTCGGTGAAATAGATTCACCGTTGACAAGAATAATTCGCGGGGTTATACTCGCAATATGGCCTCGTGGGCCCGCCTGGGCGCCGTCGCTTTATCCCTCGTTCTATGCGCGAACGCCGCATTCGCCAAGGACGGGAAAAAAACGAAAAAAACCATCGCCAAGGGCGAGAGTGTGACCGTCACCCTCAAAGGTGAGCGCGAGGTGAAGGGAATCTACCTCGGCCGTCATCATAACGCCGTATGGGTCGGAGTCAGCGGCGGCGAGATCGGGCTCGATGAGGACCAGGTCCTCACGGTGACTCCCACCGAGAGCCCTGAACATGAGTTCCTCAGACGGAAAGCCGCTCTCGATGCTCATGACGCGAAGGGCTTCTGGGAACTCAGTATGTTCGCTTCACAAAACGACTTGACCCCTCAGGCCCAGAGCGCGGCCCAGCACGTCTTGAGCATTGATCCCGACCACGTCGAAGCGCGCGCTTTTTTCGGCTATGTGAAAGTCAACGGCTCCTGGATGACCTTCGACCAGGCCGAGTTCCGAAAGGGAAATGTGCATGTGGACGGAAAGTGGATGTCGGAGGAGGAATCGAAGGGGTATTGGGAGTCACGGAGAGGATCGACCCGGGGTCTGAATCCGCATCGGAAGACGGAACAGTTGCCCGTGCAAGAAGACTCGAGCGTGAGAAAGGTAAGCGGCTACATCCAGTCGCCACCGCAGCTACCGGCGTCAGAGGATTGATTCATGGATCTTTATAAAAGGCATTTCCACGGCCACGTTGTCCGAATGCTTGTCATATCGAGCGTATTGATCGGGTTTCTCGTACTGGTGGTCCCGATCGCCCACGCGGACCCGAAGAAGGCGGCTTTTACTAAAGGGGCTGGCGTGACCCTCACGCTGAATGAAGACCGCCAACTCAAGGGCATTTACTTGGAAGAGAAGGACGGCACGGTCTGGATCGGCATCGATCAGGGCGAAGTCGGAGTGGACCGAGAGCACATCGTTTCGATGACGGCCTCTCCCAACGACGACACGGAGTTTTCCGCGAGGAAAGCAAAGCTCTCGCCTAAGGATGCGGCCGGCCACTGGCGCCTCGCCGAGTGGGCGAAAGGCAAGGGATTGGACTCATCGGCAGCTTCCGAAGCGGAGATCGTTCTCGCACTCGCCCCCACCCACGCCGGCGCCCATGAATTCCTCGGGCACGAGTATTACGAGGGGAAGTGGCTGTCTCACGATGACGTCATGAAGGCGAAAGGGTTCCTGGACTACCGGGGCCGCTGGGTCTCGCGCGAGGAGTTCACGAAGCTCGAAGCCATCCAACTGGCGGAAGAGGCTCAGACGACGCGGACACGGGAGGCGCTCACCGTCCGCTGGCGGGAGTCGCTCCAGCAGTCGTCCGACTATCAATACCGGATCGCGGTCGAAGCCGAGCGAATCCGCCATTCCAGAACTGAGCGCATCCTCTACATCCGACGCTAGTGACGCCTGCTCTCAGCGGCGCGTGATGTCCTAGGCAAACACGAAGTAGGAGATTTTAGACCCGACCACCACAATAGCGCGCTCCATTGACGAAGCGTAGCCCTCCTGACCGGTAAAATCAATGGCGATTTCGCCGATTTTCGTCGGACCCACCCCCTCGCGACGGCGCGAATGCCGTCGTCTTCCGCCCGCGGCAGCGACGTTCGCCGCGACCGGACGCGGCCCGACCGCCCTCAGGTTGGGAAGTCGCCGGGCGGGAAGTCCTGTCGCCCGTTCCATCGGTCGGTCCCTTTCCAACGGCGTGTGGAGGGGACACTTCCTCGCCTATGGCTGGGTCGCCGCGAGGATCGATCTGGCTGTCCTCATCGACGTCCCGCGCCGGGGGAGCGCGTGCCGGCTTGGTCTTGCCGCTGCGAATCAAGAACCCCACGCCGTGAGATAAGTTAACATCACACGCGCGCCATGCAGACCTCTCCAGGGACATTCGCTTTCCTTTTCACCGACATCGAGGGCAGCACGCGCCGGTGGGAAGCCCATCCCGACGAGATGAGCGCGGCCCTGGCGCGCCACGACGCCTTGATCCGCCGGGCTGTGGGCGACGCGGGGGGAAAGGTATTCAAGGCCATCGGCGACGCGTTCTGCGCGGTGTTCCCCTCTTCGGGTGACGCCCTCGCGGCCGCCCTGGCGGCCCAACAGGCTCTCGCCGCGCAGTCGTGGGGAGTGCTGGGACCTCTGCGTGTGCGCGCCGCGGTCCATTTCGGCGCGGCCGAGGAACGCGACGACGATTATTTCGGCCCTGTCCTCAACCGCGTCGCCCGCCTCCTGTCGGCTGGGCACGGCGGCCAGACCTTGCTCTCGCGGGCGGCGGCGGACGCCGTCGCCGACCGGCTCCCCACGGGCGTGTCCCTTCGCGACCTCGGCGAACGGCGGCTGAAGGACCTGATCAGGCCCGAGCGCGTGTTCCAAGCCGTCGCGCCGGATATGCCGGCTGACTTCCCCCCGCTGCGCACGCTCGACGGCCGCCCGAACAACCTACCCGCGCAGGCCACCGCTTTGGTGGGTCGCGAGGCGGAGCTGGCGGAGGTCCGGGCGCTGCTGCGCAAGGACGGGGTGCGCCTCGTCACTTTGACCGGACCGGGGGGCGCGGGCAAGACCCGCCTGGCTCTGCAGGCCGCCGCCGACCTCATCGACGAGTTCCCTCACGGTGTCTGGTCCGTCGCGCTGGCCCCGGTCGGTGAGGCCGGCTTGGTCCTGGCCGCGATCGCCGGGGCCTTGGGCGTCAAGCCGGAGGCGGCGCTGCCGCTGTCCGGCACCCTCGTGGATTTCTTGCGCGACCGCCGGCTGCTACTCCTCCTCGACAACTTCGAACATGTGCTTGACGCCGCGTCCGATGCGGCGGCACTTCTGGAGGCCGCCCCCGGTCTCAAGCTGCTCGTCACGAGCCGCAGCCTTCTGCATGTCTACGGCGAACACGACTATTCCCTGCCGCCGCTGAAGCCGGCCGAGGGGGTCCGACTGTTCGCCGAACGGGCCCGCGCGGCGTCGTCGGGTTTCGCGCTCACTGCGATAAACGAGTCCGATGTGGCCGCCCTCTGCGCCCAGCTCGACGGCCTGCCGCTGGCCATCGAGCTCGCCGCCGCCCAGAGCCGCCTGTTCGCGCCCAAAGCGATACGGGCCGAACTGAGCCGCTGCTGCGGGACGGGACCGCTCGATCTCCTCTCCGCGGGGGCCCGGAATGTGCCTGAGCGTCAACGCACGCTGCGCGGCGCGATCTCCTGGGGCTACGAATTGCTCGACGAGGCCGAACGCTCCGCGTTCCGCCGCCTGGGCGTGTTCCGCGGCGGCTGGGACCGGGAAGCCGCGGCCGCAGTGCTCCAGGAGGCGCGCGCGCTCCCGCTCTTGGCCGCGCTCGTGGACAAGAGCCTGGTGCGCGCCCGCGTGGACTGCGCGGAGACTCGCTTTGAGATGCTCGAGACCTTACGCGACTTCGCCCTGGAGCGCTTGGACGAGCACGGCGAGGCCGCCGATGTGCGCGGGCGGCACGCGGCCCATTACCTGTCGCTCGCCGAGGCGGACGGCGCCCGGCTCGTCGGGCCCGATCAGCAGGCCTGGTCCGAGCGGCTGCAGCGGGAGCACGACAATTTCCGCGCCGCTATCGAGCACGCCCTGGCGCGGCAAGACGCCGACGCCGCCTTGCGGTTCGGGGCGGGTCTGGGAGCGCTGTGGGGCCAAAGCGGCTGTTATCTGGAAGGCCGGTCCCAGCTGGAGGCGGCGTTGGCGTTCGGGGACGACCTGACGACCCCGGCGAAAGCGCGCGCGCTGCTCGCTCTCGGGCAGATGCA
>JAYTSX010000176.1:0-6050 GCA_043745445.1 Elusimicrobiota bacterium | reverse complement strand
CGATCATATGTTCGTCTACTCCGGGTTCGAATATGACTTCGAAGCCTGGCTCGAGTCAACTCGAAACTTTGTTTCTACGTCACCACCAGATAGGGCGGCGATTCTCGCGGTGATGATGTCGCAGTACGCGGGCTCACGCTCGACCGCGATCCACTGCCGGCCCAGACATGCGGCGGCGACCGACGTGGTTCCACCGCCCGCAAATAAGTCCAAAACGGTCTCGCCTGGGAGCGAGGCGCTGAGGACCAACTTCTCCATCAGCCACAGCGGCTTCGGTGTCGGATGTCCGCTCCGCTCCTTGGTGCTGGAGCGGCCGGTCAGCGCTTTGCCTATGATCACGTCGCGCGGAAGCGTGCCGCCTCGATCTGCGTAGAACGACGGCGTCTGACCGAAGCGGCCACGAGCTGCGCTGCGCGGTTTGCCGATTAAGTCGCGATACTTCTTGGAGTAGGCGCCCCTGATTTGATCGCGATGGACCCGTGGCGCCCCCTTGCTGAAGCTGATGATCGCATCCCAAGTGGACTGCCACGACTTCGCACGAGGCTGCGTCTTGTTCTGGTAATGCCAAACGAGCGCGCGCCGAGGCTCGGGGAAGGAGTGCCAATAGTTGAAGATGATCTCGGGCTTGCCGAAGACGTAGAAGACCCCGCCCGGCTTGAGCACGCGGTAGGCTTCGGCCATCCACGCGCCATATCCCGGCTCGTCATCCCAACTCACGCCGCGCAGCTTGGTGCCATACGCGGGATCGGCGATGCCCATCGTGATGCAGTCGCTCGGCCATGATCTCAAAGTCTCCAGAGCATCGCCCCTGACCACCTGGTTCAACGGCGGCAAGATGATGCTCATACCGGCCAGAACGGCTCCTTCTTGCGAGTGTTCGCCGAGACCTGCTCCGCCTCGGGCTTAGCCGGTTCCTCTGGCGCCGCCCGAATGCCCGTCAGCTTCTCAATGTGGGCGCGGAGCGCGGGATTCTTGGCCAAGTGCTCGTTGAAGAACACGGGTTTTTGCTCATCAGTTCCTTTATTAGGCTCAGTCGCCAGCGGCAGCTCTGGGGCCGGAAGGTTCTCCGCAGGCGCCGGGGCCGGCTGCCCGCCCGCTGGAGGGGCCGGAAAAGGTTCACCGAGGTTCACCAGTTCACCGCCGCCCTCAGATGTCTGAGCCAAGCGCCACATTTTGGCGCCCTGATAGGTCCCGGCCGCGACGATGCGCAACCCCTCGAACTGACGGTCACGTGCTCCCACCAACAGGCGGCCAAAACGGGTTTTCATCGCTTTGTCGGTCCCGTTGCCAAGGTCCAGCGGCTCGTCCTGCCGTATCGAGATCTCGAACAGCTCCGCCACACCTACCTCGCGATCACTGAACTTATCCCACCAAGCTCGGATGAAACCACGCCATGCCGAGCCCTCGGCGTCAGAAGTCTCGTAAACCTGCTCGATGTTGGCGAGGAAGCCGGGCAGACCGATCACGTCAAAGAGGCCGCCGAAGACCCGAGCCCAGTTTTCATAGCTGCCGAGCGTGGCTGATCCGGCGGGCCTGCCGGCGGCGATCCACGCTTGAATCAAAGTGAGTGCCGCTGCTATCAACTCGCCCCGATGCTCCCGGGTCCACGCGAGCAGGTCCTTGTGCCGGAAGTTTCTGCGCAGCCAAGGGCGATCCTGCTTGGAGTCCAGACGAATTCGGATCGTGCGCCGCGCGATCTCGTTAGAGAAGCTGGGGTTGTTCGCGGTCACGGCCCACGCGGTGCGGATCGGCAGCAGGAGGGTCTCGGACGATCCGAGGAGGCGGTCCTCCCACATCTGCATGGTCAACGCCGACGCCAGGGCGCCAGAGTCTAGGCGGCGGCGCACGTTGTCGATCACGATGAACGAGGGCCCCCGACGAAGCTTTGAGGTGAGGCGCTTTCTGATCTCGTCTTCATCGGTCGCTTCGCTCATCATCGAGAGCGAGCCGCCGATCGCGGGGTAGGCCAGGACCGCGATCAGCAGGCTCTTCCCGGTCCCCGCGCTCGGCCCTTCGATGTCGTGCAGAGGCGTCGGACCGTCGATCAACTCGCGCAGGAACGGCAACAGCAGCAGGCAAAGGGCGTGTGCGATCTCGCTCGGGCCGACGAATGGGAAATCGCCAAGAAGCTCCGTGACGATGAGGTGCTTGGCCTTCTCGATGTCCTCGCGGGACGGGTTGAGCGAAACGTCGGGCACTACGAGGCCGACAGGCGGTGAGAAAAAGGTTCTGCTGCTCGGGTAGTATCCCGGGGCGAGTTGCAAGCGCAGGTCGGGGCCGAAGATCGGAATTTCGACGATCCTGGTGATCATGGGCAGCGGCTTGTCCGGTGTGGCCAAGATGTCGCGCACCACCTCGTTCGGCGGGAACGCCGGGGCGAACCCTATGATCTCGCCGGTCTTGGGGTCTTTGATCGGGTATCCCCAGTTCGCGACGCGGGCGAGCAGGTGCCTGACCCGGTCGTTATTGAGATCGCGCAGCAGCAGAGCGGCCTCGTCGTTCCTCTCAATGCGCGTCGGGAGTCCGCCGTATCGGAAAATCTTCGGCGGCTCGTTCCAGGCGCAGATCGCATCCCAGCCCTTCTGGGTCAGCGCCTTGAGATTCTTGACGCTTATGTCGATCTCGGGCAGGTCGGAAGACGGCGAAGGCCGCGTGGGCGCGGCGACCGACGGCTGCCACTCCGGCGTCCCGTCCACGATGAGCTTGAGCGCGGCGGCCGTCCCGCCGGCAGAGAGCCAGTCCGACACGTCGCCCTTGGGCGGCAGGTTCGGAATCTCGATGACCTTGATGCTCTTGGCCTTCCCGGACAAGGAGCGGGCGACTTGCTGGGCATGATCGCGGCCAACGTCGTCGTTATCGGCCAAGATCGCGACCGTGGCCCCGATCATCGACTCGGAATACTCGCTGCGCCACTTGCCCGCGCCCTGCGGATTACAACTCGCGGCGAGGCCGAGCTTCCACAGGTTCTCGACATCCTTCTCGCCCTCGGGTAGGAAGATTGGTTCCCCGCGCTTGATCGCATCGAGCGCGTCTGGGAGCCGGTAGATGACGCGCCGCGTGTCCTTGAGGTTCCAGACCCAACCGCCCTTGCCGTCCGGGCGGCGCTGCTTAAACTCCTTCGGGCGGTAGCGCAACGCTTGATAAAGGAGGGTGCCTGCCTCGTCCACGTAGGGGTAAACGGCCTCGATCTCTTTCCCGCCCCGCCCGGGCTTGAGCGCGATGACCTCCTCTGGCGGGAGACCTCGGCGGGCGCCTAATGCTGAAGCGTGACCATCCCCGCAGCCGCCGTGGCAGGTCCAGAGACCCGTGGCGATGTCAAAGGAGAAGGAGGCCTTGGCATCGTCGTGAAGAGGGCAGCGCCCGTAGCGTTGGCTACCGGCGCCGACGCGGATGTCGGTGACGACGCGGGCGAAGAACGCCGCGTAGTCCGGGGTCTCAGAGACCACGGCGGCCGGTTTCCTGCTGGGGATATGGTTGCTGCTTCATCCCCAACAGAATACCGGGACCCGAAATTCAGGTCACATTGTCACAAGCCTAAAGGCGTGTTTCCCGTCGAGCAACGAGCGTTATGACAATCGTTGTGACAATGGGCTATGACACTGCGGACTACTCGGAGAACTCGCCCTGAAGAACGATTTGATCGCTCGGGATTTGATTTGTAATCCCCACATAGCCGGTTGGGAAAAGTGTCTCGGCCAGGGAAACAGAGTGCCCCGCCTTTTCCAGAGCGGCCTTCGCCCCAGCGCGCAGCGCGTTCATCGCCCGACTGGCCTCACCTCGATCAAAGTCGATGTCCTCTTTGAGTTTGACAAGACCATGAGCCTTTCCAAACTCGATAACGCGCAAGTGCTCCCGATTGAAGTGGCTGCCGCCGCGAGTTCCCTTCCCGCGCGGCGGAATCGTCATTTCGTGATCCTTGCTCCCGATCCTCAGCGTGACCTCGATCGTGTGCTTACTCCGCGCGCTCGCCGCCGGCTTGACGATGAGCCAGACCTTCTCCAGCAGGCCGGAATCTGCCATGCGCGACAGCCGCTCAGGCGACTGATTCCACTTCGTCAGGAGGTCTGTGATCTCCGTCGCGGTTTTGACCCAGGGGATGGTCTTCAAGTCCGCCGCAGGCAAAAATCCGACCAAGCTCTTCTCCAAGCGGAAAGTACCTGCGATCGTGAAGTTGTCTGCTCCCGAGCGCACGTGGCAAAACGAAGTCTGCCTCAACGCGGGCGGAGCGTCCTGGTAATCTGCAAACCGAAACGCTGTCCCCTGTTTGATCCATCGCTCCATGCTCGCGGCCTCGCCCTTCTTTAGTTTCAGCGTGTAGTTGTCAGGCGCGAGCACTCTCCCAGCGGTCTCAGGCTCAGGATCGAACGATCGAAACTTCAACGGCAGCCGATCTAGCAGGTCGTAGTTCGTCTTGACCAACCTGACTCCAGCCGGGGAATCAGCACGCACATGCCTCTGGTCGGTCGGATTATCGGTCGGCAGTCTCTTGGGCCGACTCAGAACCAGAAGAACAACGTGCGATTTCGCGGCAAGCCGGGACCAGGTATAAGGTGTGCGATGACTGCCGTCGCCACTCGTCCCCCAGTTCAGTTCCACGATCCTATGGACAGCCGGCGCGTTCAACTCGAAGTCTAGGTCGAAGATGATGGACTTGTACGAGGCCATGTCCGCACCGTGCGCGTAAGCAACGGGCGCCACATCAGCCATATCTCCAGCACGGACCTTCCTGATCATCTCCCGCTCGGGAAGCGTCAATCCTAGCCCCGGGACCTCAAGGCCAACCGCGACGGTCTCTTCGATCCAGGTCAGGCTCACGCCTCCGGCCTTGGCCTTAGCCCCCGGTGGAACCCCGCCACCGGCCGGGTTCAGGTGCAGGCAGAGCGCGTTGAAGATCGCGTTCGAGTAGATGATCGTATCGGGTTTAGCCATTGGGAGCCTGAAAGACAGCCCTATTCTATCGAAATTGCCTCCTTTGCCCTAGTGCGTCCTCTTGATGCCACGGTGCCCATACGGCTCCAAGGATTGGAAGGAGGAAATAGCGATGGAAAACAAGAGGAAGCCAAGACGAGCGGAAAAGCCGTGCCAGGTGAGTTGGGTCCACAGCCCGGACCCGACGGCGGAGGCTGAATTTTGGCGCCTCTACCTCAAGCTCGCGCTGGAGGCCATGGTCGAGGGCCAGAACGCTCCCAAGGAGGCTCGTGATGACCACCAAGCCTAGCGTCATATTCGAGTTGACTCTCGCGGGGATTCGAGCTACATTCGAAGTACGGCGAGTTGATGCTCGCCATCTCGGCGTAGTTCGCATTCCTCCCGAGCCGCCGTCCCTGAGTCCTAGCAGCCGCCTCCCGGCGGCACCACGCGCAGCGCGACGTTGGCGCGGCGCCACACATGAACGGCGGTATCGTTGTTCCCGCCTAGTAGAGCAGGGTAAATACCCACGACGGTCCCGGTGCCCTGCCGCGTGTGCGCGCAGGCCCAAACAGGAGGCTTAGCCATGAACGAGATCAAAATCAAGAAGGCAGCGGGGTATGCCCGCCAGTCCGCCGGTCGGCAGGCGCAGTCAATCCTCGACCAGATCAAGGCGATGAAGGAGGCGGCTGAGAGCCAGGGCACCACGCTGGCCGACGACCTAATCTTCACCGACGACTCGAGCACGAACGCGAAGAACAGGCCGGGCCTGGAGTCCTTGAAGAAGGCGGCGCGCGACGGCTCGCTCGAGGCGCGCGGCGTTACGCATCTCTATTGCTGGTCGGTTGACCGGATCACGCGCAACATGCTCGACGCCCGGTCCTTCGAGGCCGAGATGGCGCGCGCCGGCATCAAGTGCTACAGGGTGATGCCATGAACGATAAACACGAAGTCGCGGCAGCGTATGCGCGCCAGAGCACTCACAAGCAGGAGCGGTCCATCCCGGACCAGGTCAAGGGCATGAAGGAGGCCGCCGAGAAGGCCGGTAGGCCGCTTCCCGATGACTTGATCTTCACCGATGAGAACTCAGGCACGACCGAGAAGAACAGAACCGGCATGGCGGCGCTGAAGAAGGCGGCGCT
>JAYTSX010000175.1:0-6074 GCA_043745445.1 Elusimicrobiota bacterium | reverse complement strand
TGGGCTATGCCGGGCTCGGGCCTTTCGACAAAGAGCGTCTCGCGAGCCTGGGCCTGCGCCCCGGCGTGTCCGTAGTCAAGATTCTGAAAACCCCCCTTCAAGACCCGGTGGAGTGCCTTGTCGGCTCCCAGCTGCTCGCGATCGAAGCCCGGCTCCTGCCCCATATTCGCGTGGAGGCCTCATGAAGCGCGTCGTGGCGCTCGCCGGACGACCGAACACGGGTAAGACCACCCTTTTCAACGCGCTGACCGGTCTGCGCCAGCGCGCCGCGAACTTTGCCGGTTGCACCGTGGAAACAGCGAGCGGCACCATGCGCGCTTCCGGCGGCGACGTCGAGGTCGTAGACCTCCCCGGCACCTTCAGCATGTTGCCCCAGACCGAGGACGAGCATGTGTCCTTTCGATTTTTGTCCGAGAGCGTCGCCGCCGGCGACGATCTCCTCGTGCTGTGCGTGGCCGAGGCGAGCAACCTCGAGAATGATCTTATTCTTCCCGTCGGACTCAAAGCCGCCGGCTATCCTGTGGCCTTAGCCGTCAATATGATCGACGAATCCCGGCTCAACGGGATTAAACTTGATGCGTCCGAGCTCTCCGGGCGGCTCGGCATACCCGTCGCGCTGGTGTCCGCTCGTACCGGGGAGGGCATCGCGAACCTCGATGCCTTGCTGACTCCCCCCGCGCTGAGGGCGGACCTGTCGGAGGCCGTGGATTTTAGGCGCGCGACGAAAAAGAGTCTGCACGAATTGCAGGACGCGTCCGTCGAAAAAGCCCGGATGGCGGCGGCGGCCAGCGTGACGTGGCCGCATCGTTCGGTGCTGCCGATTGTGGCCCGCGCGATCCGCATTGATCGAACCCTCCTCCACCCCGTCTTTGGTCCCGTGATTCTCACCGCGACCATGTTCCTCCTTTTCCAGGCCTTGTTCGTCGGCGCTCGACCGATCATGGATCTTCTGTCGAGCCTTTTTGGCTCGTTATCCAATGCGTTGCGCGCCCACCTTCCGGACGGCGCGTTGTCGAGCCTGTTGTGCGACGGCGCTATCCCCGGAATCTCGGCTGTCATCGTGTTCGTTCCCCAGATCGCGATCCTATTCACGATGATCGGTTTCCTTGAGCAGAGCGGCTATCTGCCTCGCGCGGGCGCCATGGTGGACCGCGCGCTGCGGCCCTTTGGCCTTGATGGCCGAGTCTTCATCCCCTTTCTCTCCGGTTTCGCCTGCGCGATCCCGGGTGTGATGGCCGCACGCACGATTCCAAGCGAGAAACGCCGCATCGTCACCATTCTGCTCACGCCGCTGATGACCTGCTCGGCTCGCATCCCGGTCTACACCTTGCTCATCACCGCTTTTGTGCCCGCGACTTTTCACCCCATGGGCTTCAATGGCCAAGGCGTGGTGATGGCGGGCATGTACGTCTTTGGGATCGTCATGGCGCTGTTGCTGGCCCTTGCGCTAAAGTTCACCTCCTTGAACGAGCTCCATCCGTCCCCGGCAACCGTCCTGCCGCCTTACCGGATGCCGAGCACCCGCGAGCTCTGGCGCTACGTCTGGGCACGCTGTTGGCACTTCCTTTCACGCGCCGGGAAGGTCATCTTCGCCGTGAGCCTCATTCTGTGGGCGCTGGCGGCTTTCCCTCGGGATGCGGCGTTGCTAGGTCCCATCGAGGCCGAGCTCGCGCAAGCCCACGCCGCCTCCCCCGTCGACCCGGCGCTCGAAAATTCCCTGAAGGGCCGCCTTGCGGCCGCGCGCATTGAAGGCAGCGTGCTCGGGCGCACGGGGCGGTTGATTGAGCCGGTGTTCAGGCCGCTCGGTTGGGATTGGCGCGTGTCTGTCGCGTCTTTGTCGGCGCTCGCCGCGCGTGAGGTGTTCGTCGGTACGCTCGGGACGATTTACGCGCTTGGCGGCGAGTCCAACGCCACTGACGGGCTGGTCGTCGCTTTGCAAGAGGCAAAGAACGCGGACGGTACCCGGCGCTACAGCCTTGGGACGGCCGTGAGCTTGCTGATCTTTTTTGCGATCGCGCTGCAGTGCATGTCCACGATCGTCACCGTGCGCCGTGAGACGAACAGCTGGAAGATTCCGGCGCTGCAGTTCGCGTTTCTATTCGGCCTCGCCTACGCGCTGGCCTTCGTCGGCTACCGCCTCACGCTCGCTTTTCTGAGCTGACGGCTTACCCTCGCCGCTTGGCGAAGGAGTCCATGAAGGCCGCCAGAGTCTTCACGTCATCGAGGCTGATGGCGTTGTACAAGGACACGCGCATGCCGCCCGCCGCGCGGTGGCCCTTCATCCCCGTGATCCCTTCCTTGTCGGCTTCCGCACAGAAAAGCTCGTCGAGGTCGGGTGTGGGCGCGAGGAATACCGCGTTCATCAGGGAGCGGCTGTCTTTTTCGACCGGTGCAACATAGAAATCGCGCAGTCGATCCAAAGTCCCATACAGGAGCTCCGCTTTAGCCTTATTGCGCTTCTCCATTCCCGCGGGGCCGCCGTTCGCCTTGATCCACTTCAGCTGGAGCCCGACAAGGTAGACGGCGAAGGTGGGCGGGGTGTGATAAATGGACCTCGCCTCCAGATGCACCGAGTAGCTCAGAATATCGGGTAGATCCGTCCGCGCGGTCTTCAGCCAGTCCCGGTCCACGGCGATCAGCGCGAGCCCGGCGGGCCCGAGGTTCTTTTGCGCGCCCGCGTAGATCAAGGCGAATTTTGCCGCATCCACGGGCCTCGACAATATGTCCGAACACATGTCGGCGACAAGCGGCACGCCTTTCGAATTGGGCAGGCTCTGCCACTGGGTGCCGAATATCGTGTTGTTCGTCGTGATGTGAAGGTAGGCGGCCTTCGGATCGAGAAGAAGTTCGTTCTGCTTTGGAATGCGCACATGCTTGCCGTCGTGTCTCGCGGTGTCGCAGGCCGCGCGTGCGGCTCCGACGCGACGCGCCTCCTCGTATGCGAGCCGCGCCCAGTGGCCCGTCACGGCGTAGTCGGCCGAATGGCCCGGCCTCAGAAAATTCATCGGCAGCATCGCGAACTGAAGGCTCGCTCCGCCTTGAACCATGATGGGGCTGTGGCTCTTGGGAAGGCCCATCAGCTCCGCAAAGAGCGTAAGGGCCTCCGCGTGGACGCGGTCATAATTCCGGCCGCGGTGGCTGTGCTCGAGGATCGAAAGCCCGGTGCCCTCGAAGTCAAGGAGTTCGCTCTGCGCCTGCTCAAGCACCGGCAGGGGCAGCGCGGCGGGGCCCGCGTTGAAATTAAGCTTTCTCACGGCCGAGGCTCCTTGAGCAGTCGCCCCGCGGCAGCGCTCAACAGCGCGGTGGCGGAGGGTCCGATCGAATTCGTTTCTTCGTAGTGCCCCGGCAGGCGCGGGAGCATGGTTTTTGACGCCTGGATCTTAAAGTCATAGCCGGGGATCAGGTAGCCCAGCTCGTCGTTGGCGAGCCCCACGATCATCGGCACGGGAGCTTTGATCAAATCTCGCAGGTAAGGACCTTTCGGCGCCGCAGTCATATCCCTCGCTATCTCGGGCGTGACGGCGGGGTGCCCGAACGTGTATTCCCCATTATAGCCGCCGATGGCCAGTTCCGGGAAAACCTCTGCGGGCATACCCAGAAGTCGAGCGGGGCCGATATCAAGCACGGAAACCTCGGTCTCGATCCAGGGCCGATTTTTTTCGGTCAGGCCGAGTAATGCGTGGCGCAGGGACAGCGGCCAAGCTTTCCAGGAGGGAATCGGCGCCCCGTCCGAGTGATACAGCTGATGCCCCGCGGTCAGCGCGTACAGGAAGAGAAGATAGCGCGAGTTCTCGACCGGGACGAGAACCTTTTCGAAACGGTAGGAGAGGTCGCGGCCGCCTGGCCGTGTTTTCAAAGCGAGCGCGGCGTCGGCGACGGCGCCGCCGATGCGCGCCGTTTCGTAGAAGTTCTCGACCTTCGTGTCCGGCGTCATGAGCCCGCCAATGACGCCATTAAGAAAAAGGCATTGCCCTCCGGTTTTCTCCTCGACGCGCGCACACAGAGGTCCGGGGAAGTCTGCCGTGAGAAGCCGATTTTCTCGACCGATCACCTCGGGATGACAGGACCAATTTACGATAGTGGCCACGGCCTTGCCGTCGGACCCTGTAAGCTTCAGGACGGCGAGGTTTGGGTCGATGACGACCGGATCTCGCGAGTCTCGGCACAGACCGCGAGGATCGAGCGTCCCGTGGCCGCCCGTTGCCGTCACTGGCTTGAGCTGGCTTTCCAGAAGCACCAAGGATTCACCGATGCGCGCTTTGATCCGCGCCATGTAGCGAGGGTTGATCCCGGACTTCCCAATTCTTGGACCCCACAGCCCCAGCGTGTCGGGCCCGGAATGCGTATGAGTGGCGTGCACGAACAGGCTGCGATGGGGATCGCCCTTTTCCCAGTACGCACGCAAAGTGCGCGTGTCGTTGATATAGAATCCGAGCAGGTCGAGCCCTACGAGCGCGACCGTTTCCCCCCCCTCGCGCAGCAGGACGACGCGGGCGTACAAGGGATCGTGCACACCCGCCGGCTTTCGCCCGGTCGCGCCAAAGCCCGCGAGCCAGACCTTCTCGGTTTTAAGGTCCGGGGTGATGTCAACCTTGGCGGCGGCCGCCTCGAGTGCGCGCGCCGGAAGCGCGCCCGACAGCGCCAACAGCGCAATGAGAATCAGGCGGTTCAAGGCGTGGCCATCACCTTCTCGATTTTCTTGAAGAGACGGGCCGAATCAAACGGCTTGATCAGGTAATCATCGGCGCCCGCGCGAAACGCCTCTTCGACATCGCCCATGCGTCCGAGGCCGGTGACCATGATGATCTTCAGCTTTGCGGTCTTGGAGTCCGCACGCAAGAGCTTACACACGTCGAACCCCGACATGCGCGGCAGCATCACGTCAAGCAGGAGAAGGTCGAAGACCTCCTTGCGCGCGCGCGTCACGCCCTCCGCGCCTTCTAGGCAGGTCGCCACCTTGTGGCCCTTGGCCGACAGCAGGGCGGATAAGTTGTCCGCGATCGCGGGCTCGTCTTCGATAATGAGAATGCGAGCTGGAGTCATGAGCCGGCCTCCACCGATGCGCAGGACAGCGTTATGGTCGCGAGGCCTTCCTCGGTCGCAGTAAACGTGAGATCGCCGCCGATAAGACGCGCGACCTGGCGGATGAGGCCCAGGCCTAGTCCGGTCGCGCCCAAAATCTGGTCCTTGCGCGTGCGCGCCGGGTAGTAAAGCTCGAGGCTCGTCTCGATATCCGCGGGGCTCAGCGGGGCGCCTTCATACGATACGGCGAACAGCACCGCGCCCGAAGCGCGAGAAACCGCAAGCGAGATCGGTCCGCCGGTGCGGAATTTGCGGGCGTGGAATAGCACGCTCGATAGGCAGCGCGGCGCCCGCTCTGTGTCGGTACGCACGTTGGGAAGGTTCGGCGCGGTCGTGACGTTGAAGGCAACGTCCGTCTGCTCCATGCCGCGGCGGATAGAGATGAGCGCCGCATCGAGGACCTCGCTGACGGCCACTTCGATGCGCTCGACCCGCAGATCCTGATGAAGCTCCATGTGCACAAAATCACGAACCTCGCCGACGAGGCCGTTCAGGCGTCCGACCTGCTCTCGAGTCATCTCAACCCATGGCTTAAGCGGGGCCGGGAGCTCGCCGAACACCTCGGAGAGCAGATTGAGGACGGTCATATTGACCGCGGTGATCGGAGTGTTAAGCTCGTGCATCGCAAAAGAAAACAGCCGCCCGAAGAGCGCCGCCTTTCGGCGATAGGCGGATTGCGTGGCGATTGCGACGATGGCGCCGCCGGTGATGGCTCCCCCCACGAACACCGCGGCGGGATTCATGCCTTAGCCCCCGAAAACGACGCGCGAGGATGTCTTGTGCCGGCGCGCGAGCGCGACGTACATGCGCTCGCTTTGGGCGAGCATGCGAAGCTCCTCGGGGCGAAGCTTGCGTACGACCTTCCCCGGTGTGCCGAGCACAAGCACGCCCGACGGAATTTTAGCGCCGGCGGGGATGAGCGCTCCGGCCCCGATCAAGGTCCGCGCACCGACCGTGGCTTCCATGATGATCGCGCCCATGCCCACGAGCAC
>JAYTSX010000174.1:0-6080 GCA_043745445.1 Elusimicrobiota bacterium | reverse complement strand
CCTTAATGGGCGGCGCGATCCAGCAAGCCGAGGGAGGCTTCCTGGTCATGGATTTCATGGACGTCTTGCGCGCTCCGGGCCTGTATCAGGCGCTGATGGCGGCGGCGAAAACCGGCGAGGCTTCTATGGTCGAAGGCGGCATTCAGGGCCTCATGAACGGCAAGGGCGAGGCGTATCACGTCTCGAGCAAGGTCAAGATCGTCCTGATCGGCTCGCCGAGCTTGCGCATGATGGTCGAGCGCCAGGACCAGGACTTCGCGATGAACTTCCAGGCCTCGGCGGATTTCCAGTCCACCCTCAAGGTCAATGAGGAGTCCGTGGCCGGCTACGTTCAGTTCTTCAAGAAGGCCGTGATGTCGCTTGCTGTCGAGCTCAAGCAGGATGTAACGAACCTGACGCAGGACGCGATGAGCGCCCTGGTCGAGCAGGGCGCGCGCATGGCCGATTCCAACAAGAAGCTGACCGCGCAGTTCGGCGCGTTGTACGGCGTCGTTCGCGAAGCGACCTACTGGGCGCACGAGGCGGGCCGCACCGAAGTGCGCCGCGAGGATGTCGACACCGCGATGCAGACCAAGCAGGATCGCGAGGAAGTCTACCGCCAGCACATGCTCCAGACCTACAAAGACAATGTCTTCGTCGTGGAGACGACCGGCAAGAAGGTCGGTCAGATCAACGGCCTGGCCGTGATGGGCACCTTCGGCGTGCCGATGCGCATCACCGTGGTGCCGTCCGCCGCGGCGGACGCGGGCGGGATCATCTCGGTGGACCGCAACGCCGGCCCGAATCAGACCGGCTCATCCTTCAACAAGGCCCTCGGCATCGTCGAAGGCTTCCTTCAGAACCTGTTCGCGCAGAAGCGGCCCTTCCCGGCGCGCCTGTCGATCAGCTACGAGCAGAACTACGGCGGCATCGACGGCGACTCGGCGACCTCGACGGAGATGTATTCGATTCTGTCGGCGCTCTCGGGCGTGGCGATCGGCCAGAACTTCGCGGTGACCGGCTCGGCCGACCAGTTCGGCAACGTGCAGGCCATCGGCGGCGTGAACCACAAGATCGAAGGCTTCTACGAGCTGGCGAAGGCGCGCGGTCTGACGGGCGATCAGGGCATCGTGATCCCGCAGGCGAACGTGGCCGACCTCCAGCTCTCGCTTGAAGTGGTGGAGGCCGTAAAGGCCGGCAAGTTCCACATTTACGCGGTCAGCCATGTCAGCCAGGGTCTTGAGATCCTGACGGGCGTCGCGTACTCGGAGATTCTTGCTGAGGCGCGGGTAAACCTGGCGGCTATGAGCAAGCCGGAAGCCAAGAAGAACTGATTCAGCGGATTGTAAAGTCGTATTGAAAGGAGCCCCCGCCGTGAGGCGGGGGCTCCTCTTTTTACGGTAAACTGCCCCCCATGCATCTCCGCAACCGGCACGCCGGACGCTACGACTTCGACCTGCTTGTCAAAAAATCGCCCGAGCTCGAGTCCGTCGCGTATTTGAACCCCTCCGGCGAGCCCACGATCGATTTTACCGACCCGGAATCCGTTCTCATTCTTAATCGGGCTCTGCTGAGAACCTATTACGGCGTCACCGAGTGGAGCCTCCCGCCCGGTTACCTGTGTCCGCCGATCCCGGGCCGGGCCGATTATGTGCATCACGCGGCGGATCTTCTGGCTATGCGGAAGGGGGACTCCGTGCGGGTCCTCGACGTCGGTGTCGGAGCCAATTGCGTGTATCCGATCATCGGGCGTGCCGAATACGGGTGGCGATTTGCGGGTTGCGACACCGACCCGGTCGCGCTGGCCTGCGCGCAGCGCATCGTTGAATTAAACCCCGCGTTGGCGGGCGGCGTGGACCTGCGCCTTCAGACGGGCTCGTCCTCGATTTTGGAGGGGGTCATCAACAGCGGGGAGTCGTTCGACCTGGTGATGTGTAACCCGCCGTTTCACGCCTCGCTCGAGGACGCGCGCGCGGCGGCCCGCGAGAAATGGAAAAAGCTCGGCCGCCAGCCCGAGGCCGAACGCAATTTCGGGGGCGCGGAAAATGAGCTGTGGTCTCCCGGCGGCGAGGAGGCCTTTGTGCGCCGCATGATCGAGGAGAGCGCGGACTTCCGGACGCAGGCGCTCTGGTTTACCGTCCTGATTTCGAAGGTCTCGACCTTGCCCGTCGTGGAGAAGGCCTTGAACAAGGCCGGGGCGCTCCGGCGGCAACGGATCGACATGGCGCAGGGGCAGAAGAAAAGCCGGATCGCGGCGTGGTCGTTTCGCGCTTAGTAAACGGCTTCCCAGTCGCGGTAGGTCACGCGAAATTCCACGCGGCGGTTCTGGGCGCGGCCCTCATCGGTCGAGTTGTCCGCGAGCGGCCGTGAGTAGCCCATGCCTTTGAAACGGATCGAGGGCGGGGCGACTCCCTCCTTGACGAGAAAACTTTTCACCGCGCGCGCGCGCCGCTCGGAGAGGTCCAGATTGTACTCCGCCGTGCCGACGCTGTCGGTATGCGCGAGGCAGATGATTTTAAGGCGTGGGTTCTTCATCAGCAGTTCCGCGACGAGGCTCAGGGTCGGGTTCGATTCGGGCGTAATCGCGTCGCGGTCGAACTCGAATTGGATCTTGGGCAAGGTGCCGGTCTCCACTTTTTTTTGGATCTCGGCCAGCGCCTCGCGGGCGCGGCGCTCCTCCGCCTCGTTGTCGCGGATGTAGGAGTTGCGGTCTCCGTCATTGATGAAAATCGTGGGGGGGCCGGCTTTGCACGCGCACAGGAGGCCCAGCACGCCGGCGGCGAGGAGTTTCTTCACGGGGCTAGTGTACCCAAGCGCCGGACTTCGCGCAAGGACGGAACTGTTAAAAGAGAGTGCTATAATCGGTCGCGGTCCCTACGGGGCGTAGCTCAATTGGCAGAGCGCATGGTTTGGGACCATGAGGTTCCCGGTTCGAGACCGGGCGCCCCGAGACCGCCCCGGTATTGACGCCGTCCGGAAATCCGTTATCCTTATTGCGAATGAGAACTGCGCTCGCCCTGTCCCTCCTGCTCGTGGCCTTCCCGGCCGCCGCCCGTAAGGTCGCAAATCCCATCGAGGACGGCTTCAAGAAAGCGGATGAGTTGATCGAGAAGGGTGACTACATCAAAGCCCGGGACACGCTCGATGAGGTTCTCTCCAATCTCAAGACCGAGGACCCGCGCATGGTGCGCTACCACGAGCGCATCGGCGCCGCCTGGCTACGGGAGGGCATGGTGCCCGAGGCGCGTTCGTCGTTCACCGCGGCGCTGAAGGCGTCCCAACGGCTTAAGGTCTCCGATGATTCGAGCGCGAAAGCCTACACCGGCATGGGCCTGTGCCTGAGGCGCGAGAATAACGATAAGTACGCGCTTAAGTTCTTTAAGAAGGCGCTTGATATGCGCCTAGATGATGGCACCAAGATGTTCGTGGAAGATCAGATCCGCGAAATCGAGGGCTCCCCGCCCTTGCCGGCTCGTTAAGGAAGGCTCGCGAAACGCCGGTCGGCGTCGGCCGCGATCGCGGTCATCTTCGATGAAGAGGCGCGCGCGAGTTTCATGTCCGCGTCGCCTGAGTTGAAAGCCCCCAGGAAGGTTTCCAGTTCGTCCCCCATGGCCCGAATCGCCGGCCTTAGGGCCTCCACATGACGGCGCGCTGCCTTCACTGCCGCCGTGTCGGGCTTCTTTGCGAAAATACGATTGAGGAGGCTCGGCTTCGCCAGAGGCGTCTCATCACGCACGGGCAGGACGAAGATCGCGTGCGGAAGATTGATCGCCTCCCAGTGTCCTCCGGGAAACTCCGGCCATGAGGGATTCTTTACAGGGTAAGAAGCGAGCTCGCCCGTCGTCAGCTTGCGCTGGAGCTGGAATAAATTGATTTCCGCGCTGCGCAGAACATCCATGAACTGAAAGGCGTATTTTTTCGCGTCTGCGACCGCAGCGTCGCGTGCTTCGCCGCCGGCGGCGCGCTGGGCACGCACCGTCGTGTGCAAGAGAGTTTTAGCGTGGGTGCTGAGCTCCTCGAGAGACATGTAGTGGTCGTAAGACATCGCGTTCGGCGCGATCGCACGGCCTTTGTAGGCGAGCAAGGCTCCGTGGAACGCGCTGAGGTCGCCCTTCAGCAGACGCTTGGTGAAGAGGGCGTGGCGTGATTCGTGAAGGATGGCTTCGAATGTGTCGTCGCGCCCGAAGTCGGGAAGGAAGAGCGTCTTGTCGGCCGAATTGTAGGCGGCCACGCCGCCATTGGTGCGGGCGGGTGAGTACTCGACGGCGGAATTGAAATTCTTTTTCAAGTCCGAGGCCAGGCGGTTCAGGCGGTGGCCCTTCGGGTCCGGAACGATGCTGAGAGCCGGGACCTTGGCCCCGTCGAGGCCCTCGCGAGCCACGCGTTCATAGGATATTCCGGCGGTGTCGGCGAGCCCTGCCGCCGCGTCCACGAGGGTCGCGATCGCGGCCGGGTCGCTTTTCGCGCCGCGCGCGTTAAGCGCGGTGCGGTAGCGAAACACCTCGGAAGCGCCGAACTGGAACGGCGCCCCGGAGCGGAGATAGTCCGCGGACATATATCCGGCTTTGGAGGATTCTCCGAACAGCCGCTTGGTGAAATCGATCAGGTCGCCGTCGGAGGATTTCTCCAGATCGACTGGCGCGTCGCCGAGCAAGGACTTCGCGCTCATGAGACGCGCGGGCCTCATTTCGACAGGACGCGCGGGGGAGATGGAGGAGGCGGGTAAGGGCGCGGGCCGCGGACTCTGCGCGACGGCCGCCGCGGCGTAGGGCGCCGCCGTAATGAGCGGAGCCGGGGCGAGCGCCGCCGGCAAGAGGCCCGGGACGGCGGCGAGGGAGGGCGCGGCTAGGTTGAGCGTGACGAGCTGCGGCGCGCTTGCGCCGATTAAAGTCGAGGTGAGTGTGGCGGATTGCGAGCCTGAGTTGGAGCCGGCTTCCACCGCGCCGACCCGTAACTGAGCGCGCGCCCAGGGCGGAACCGTGAAGATGAGGGCGGCGACGAGGAGGGGCCTCACGCCCCCAGTATAGCCCCATCCTCGTCGAGCCGCCAGGGGCCCGGCTCGAGCGTGAGCTCGGCGGGCACGGAGAGAGTTTCCAGCTCCGCGGCGGAATAGAGGCCGATGCCGCGGCCTCCGGGCTCGGTGAATAAAGTGACATGGCCCGGCGGGACCGCCGCGCCGAGGCGGGCGCTGTACTCCGCGAGCCCGTCGACCGTGACCAGCTCGATCAAAGCGCGGCGCGCTCCCTTGCGGACGAGGCGGTAGGTCCCGGTGGGCTTGATCTTGAACGCCAGGCCGCGGCCGGCCTCGCGCAGCGTCGCACCGTTTCGCTGTTCACGGGAGCCCGCGAGGGTGACATGCAGCTCGCGCTTGCGCGTAAAGCGCTCGCCTTGATATTCGAGAAGCTCAGGCAGGCGCTCCGCCCCGGGAAGGGGGAGGATGGCCGTGCGGCTCTTGTCGTCGACCGTCAGCTTCAGGCGTTCGAGGACGGCGGCGCGTCCGTGCCGCGGGCGGCGATCATCTGCCGGAGCATGTCCGAGCCGGGCGGGAGCATGGTGATCTCCGCGCCGCTTTCAAGGACGCGCTGGACCTCCAGCATCTCGAACATGGCCTGCAGAATATCGGGCGCCGAGGAGATCGTCTTCAGGGCGTTGCCGACGATTTTGGGGCGCAGGGCCGCGGCCTCGCCGAAGGCGATGGAGGCCTGGCGCTGGGCGGTGCTGGCGATGATGTTGACCTGGTTTTCGCCGTCCTGCTTGATCGAAGAGGTCACCTGGCGCAGGCGGTTCACGACCTTCTCCTCGATCTGCTTGATCATGCGCGGGTCACGCAGGTGGACCTTGCGGATGTACACGGAGCCAAGCTTGTAGCCCCACTCGTGGCTTTTCGGGGAGACTTCCTCGCGCACGACCTGGCTCATCTGATGCCGCGAGCCGAGCATGGCCGCGAGCTTCATGTTCGACAGCGAGCGCACCGTGGCGTTGCTGACGTTGGCCGCGAGCGAGCCGCGCGGGTCGGCGTTCTTGAACAGGAAGGCCACCGGGTCCGAGACATACATCTCGTACCAGATGCCGATGCCCATCGGCGCGCCTTCCTCGGAGTT
>JAYTSX010000173.1:0-6106 GCA_043745445.1 Elusimicrobiota bacterium | reverse complement strand
TGACGACGGGCGTGATCTCGGCGCTCGGCCGCGAGGTCCAGGGCATCAGCGGCATCACGATCCGAGACATGATTCAGACCGACGCGGCGATCAATCCTGGGAACTCAGGCGGTCCGCTGCTTGATTCCGACGGCAACTTCATCGGCATGAACACGATGATTTATAGCCGGTCCGGGGGGAGTTCCGGCATCGGCTTCGCCGTGCCCGTCTCGTTTATCGCGCGCATCGTGCCGGAGCTGATCAAATACGGGAAGGTCGTGCGGCCGGGCATGGGCATCAGCATTCTGAGCACGGGCCAAAAGTATTATCTTGTCGGCGAGCGGCCCGGCGTCGTCGTCAATGAGGTCTCACCGAATGGCCCGGCCGCGAAAGCGGGGCTGCGCGGGCTGCGCCGTCTGCCGGGTGGACGCGTGGCGGCCGGCGACATCATCGTCGGCGTCGAGGCATTTGTCGTGCGAGACTTCGACGACCTCTACAATGCGTTCGACCGTTTCAAGCCCGGCGACACGGTGAGTCTGAAGATCGAGCGCGGCGGCAAGCCGCTTGCGCTCTCCGTCAAGCTCGTCAGTATCCAGTAAGGGTTACTTCACGGACGGCAGGGCCGCGATCTCCGCGTATAGGTGTATTGCCGAGGCGATCGCCTTTTTGAACATGCCGAGGTGCAGGCTTTCGTTCTCGGAGTGCGGGTTCGAAAGCGGATCCTCGACGCCGATCAGCAAGGCCGGCGCTCCCTTGAGGGCCTTGGCGAAAGGCTCGACGAACGGGATTGAGCCACCGCAGCCCATGTCCACGGCCGCCTTTCCATAGCCCTTCTTAAGGGCGGTGCGCGCCGCGGTGAACGCGGGGGCGTCGGTGTTGGTCGTCCACGACGGATTGGCCGTTTCGCCGGAGAATTCAACCTTCACGCCCCAAGGGGCATTTTTAAGTAAGTGCTTCTTAAGATCCGCGAGCGTCTTTTTCGGATCCATGCCGGGAACCACGCGAATGCCCATGTGCGCCCAAACGGAATCGTTGATGATGTTGGCGCAGTCTTTCTTCGAAGAGGCCTGGATCGCGTTGACTGAGAAGGTCGGCCAATACCAGTTCGAGCGAAGAAGATCTTTCGGAGAGGTCAGAAGCTTCGTGCCCTTAAACAGGCCGCTTTGGGCGCGGAATGTTTTTTCGGAGTACTTGAGGACCTTGAGGCTGGCCTCGGCCGCCTTGGCGGGCTTTTCGACATCCTTGTAGATGCCCGGAATCGTCATGCGGCCTTTGGCGTCCACGACGGAGGAGATCATCTTGGAGAGCGCCTGCACCGGGTCGACGACGGCGCCGCCCCACATACCCGAGTGGAGAGGATGGTCCATCGAGCGTACAGTCACGTCGAGCGCGACGATGCCGCGCAGAGCGACGGTGATCGACGGCGTGTCATGGTCGAAGTTGCCGGTGTCGGTGAGCACGATCACGTCGGCCATGACCTTGGACGCGTATTTCTTGAGAAAGGGCTCCAGGTTGTCTGAGCCGCACTCCTCCTCGCCTTCAATTATTAATTTCACGTTGACGGGCAGCGAGCCGTGGGTTTTGAGCCACGAGGTGATCGCGCTGGTGTGAGCGACCGCACCGGCCTTATCATCGGCACAGCCGCGTCCGTAGAGGCGTCCGTCGCGCTCAGTGGGCACGAACGGCGGAGACTTCCACAGCTCTTCGCGGCCCGCGGGCTGAACATCGTGGTGCGCGTACAGTAAAAGGGTGGGTTTGCCCGGGGCGTGAAGCCAGTCGGCGTACACATAGGGATGTGCGCCGGGGAGCGTCAGGATTTCTACATTCTCGAGCCCGCGCGCTTTGCACAGGGCCGCCACCGCCTCAGCGGAACGCACGACCTCCTTCGGGTCGAAACCGGGAAACGAGACACTCGGTATGCGGGCGAGGACCTTCAGTTCCTCAAGAAATTCCGCGTAATGATCATCGGCGTACTTCGCGGCGGCATCGGATTTGGCTGTCAGGTCGTTCATAAATCCGATGATACAAATATGAGCGCCCCGCGGCCACGACCAGTGTCAGGCTTATACATTCGCGAAATTCTTGAAGGAGGGACGCCTAAATGAGAATTGCGCGAATGTATAAGCCTGACACCGTCGATATCGGTCCGGTCAAAGTTGATAGAATCGAGAGAGATGCCGATTCTGCCGCGCTATGTCTTGCGCCAGTTCTTGCCGATTTTCGGCGCCAGCACCGCTCTTTTTTTGGGCGTGTTGATGATGAATCAGTTCCTGCGACTGTTTTCGCTCGCGATGATGAAAGGCATCCCCGCCTGGTGGGTCCTGACCTGCTTCGCCCCGCTCTTGCCGATGTTCGCCGCCCTGGCCGTGCCGATGTCCTTTCTTGTCGCGTCGATCGTGGTCCTCGGGCAGCTGAGCGAGAGCGGCGAGATCATGGCTTTGCGTGCCAGCGGCTTTTCCTACCGTGAAATTACGCGTCCGTTACTCTGGATGGCCGTCGGCTTGTCGACGCTGCTGCTGCTGGTGAACCATAAAATTGGGCCGGAGGGGTACCATTCCTTCAAAAAGCGCACGACCGAGGCGGCTCAGAAGGTGGCGCGCGTGGAGCTGCGGCCGCGTTCCTTTACCGAGCTCGGTCCTTGGCGATTATATGCGCGGGAATCGGACTCGAAGACGGGCCTCCTCGAGGGAGTTTATCTTGTCAAGCCGGGTGCGGCCCAGGGCATGCGCATCAACGCCGAGAAGGGCCGACTCTCCACGGACCCCGAGCGGGGCATTACGCTTGACCTCTTCGATGGGCAGCTCCAGCTTCCGAGCAAAGAGCCCGAGCGCTTCACCTCCGGCCGCTTCGAGCGGTATACCGTATTCGTCCCGTTGACCAACCCGGTGACTTCGCCGCGTGATCTCGACATTCAAGAGATGAACACCTCGATTCTCCGTGAGAGGGCGAATAATCCGGAGACGTCGAACCAGCACCAGCTCGAATACCGGGTTGAGTCGACCGTGCGCACCGTGGGGGCTCTCTCGCCGTTCGTGTTCTTTTGGGTCGGCGTCCCGCTCGGCATGGCCAAACGGCGGACGCGCGGTGCGGACTTCGCGGCGAGCCTGGCCGTCATGTTCGTTTTCTACGGACTGCTAGTCGTCGGCGTCAGCATGGGCCGACGGCATGGAGCTTTCGCCGAGACGCTCCCATGGCTGTGCGACGCCGTGGGCATGATCGCCGGAGTCTTCCTGACCCGTAAGGCGGCCGCGCAATGACGATTTACACTCGCTACATGGTCGGCCGCTTCGTGAAGCCCTTCGCTTTCGGCCTCGGGTTGTTCGCGCTGCTCATTTTCCTCGGCGACACCTTCGATAAGATGAATCAGATCATGCGCTCAAACGCGCCCTTGCTGACGATTCTCGAGTGTCTCTGGCTTGAGGTTCCGTACTGGGCGGGGCGCGTCATCCCGATGGCGACCTTGCTGGCCACGCTCGTGGCGGTCGGCGGCTTCGTTCAAAGCGGCGAATGGCTCGCGACGCAGTCCTGCGGTATCGAAACGAAGCGCTTCTGGATGCCCGTGCTCGGCTGCGCGCTCGCGGTGTCGGTGCTTGCCTTCGCCGCGCAGGAAACGGTCATGCCGGCGGCCTGGGCCCGCTCACGGCGCCTGTGGCGCGAGAAGGTTCACCCTGAGTGGGAATGGACGAAGTACAACAACGTGGCTTTGCTCGGCGGCGAAGACCAGTTCGTCCAGGCCTGGATATTCCTACCGAAGGACGGCAAGCTCGAGCGGCCAATTCTGGAAAGGATGGGCGCCAAAGGCGTCGACCGCCAACTCGACGCGAAGTACGCGTTTTGGGATCCCGCGCGCGCCCGCTGGGTGTTTCATGACGGCGTCGAGCGCGTCTTCGGTCCGCAGGGCGTCGTGGAGACGCCGTTCGAGAGCAAGGTCTCGGAGCTGGACGCGCCGCCGTTGGACCTGGTCCCGCGTGCTATCAATCCTGATGAGATGACGATGCGCGAGGCGCTCGCCTACTCCCGGCGAGTCGGGCGCTTCGGCGGCTCGCCGCGCGAATACGAGTTCGCGGCGATGGCGAAGATGGCCTACCCGTTCACGAACCTGATCATCTGCGCCCTCGGTATCCCGATTGCCCTACGCTTGCGCAAGTCCTCGCGTGTCGTGAGCTTCTGCACCGCGTTGGCGCTATCCTTCGTCTTCCTCTGGACGCTGGAAGTCGGCCACACCGTGGGCATCAACGGCCAATTGCCGCCGTTCGTTGCGGCGTGGATGTCCAATGTCGGCTTCGGTGCCCTCGCGATCTTCCTCATCCGGCGCTGGGACCTCTAACCTTCTACGGCTTGGAAGCGGGAGCCGACTTCTTGAGCTCCTCGACCTTGAGATCTTCTTGGGCCTTTTCGGCGGCTTGGCGCACTTTCTCGGTCGGCACAGGCTGATCGTCGGCCTTCGGGGCGGTCTTCCATTCGCGTGAAGGGGCCGCGGGCTCTTCGTCTGAGCCTCCAAACAGAAAGCTGATCTGCGCGCCGAGCGCGACCTCGCGCGGGATCTTGGTCTCCTTGCCCTGGCTCTCGGTGACCACGCGCTTGTTGCTGACGGCGGCGGAGAGGTCGAGAAGCACATGAAGGAAGTTAAGTCCCGCGCCGGCGGTGAGCAGGGTCCCCGCCGATGTTTCTTCCGTGTTCCGCATCAGGCCGATGCGCAGGGGGATATTGATCCAGGAGCGATTGAACACATTGAACTCGCTGCCGATGCCGAACTGTCGGCTGGCCGCGTTGTCGACGGGCGTGAGGTTACGGGTTAGGTCGAGGTCGGTCGTGAGAGTCCACCAGCTGAAGGGGGAGATCGCGGCTCCCAGGCGCACCTGCGGGTTCACGGCGAACTTGTCGGACAAGCCGGCGGCCGTGGCGGCGGCGGGCTGTTTGAACTTAGGGTTGTTGATGTTGCGCGCGACGACGCCCACGCGGGGCTTAAGGGCAGCGCCCTCGAAGGTGCGGGCGATGTCCCAGAGCAGGCCGGCGTCGACGCCGATGTTCGTGCTTTTGGCCGCGCCGTCCTTGAGCTTGGAGATGATGTTGTTCTGGTCGTTGTTGTTGCGCAGGACGAAGTAGTCCACATAGCCGACCTGAGCGTTCATAAGCTTCAGTGCACCGCCGAGGTACAGGCCGGGGGCGAAGGGGATTTCGTGGCCGTAGGCGGCGCCGAGTTCGACGATGTTGGCGCCTTTGACGATAAGCTTGGAGTTGTTCGTCCCGGCCTGAATGGCGGCGGCGCCCGCGTTGACCCGGTCGACTTGCGGCACGGCTCCGACATGAGAGAAGCCGTTGAAGAAGATGGTGAGTTTACCAATCTTGGTGTCGGCGCCGAAGCCGGCGTCCATGCGTAGGCCGCTGCCGGGCTGATCCATCTTGTTGAGGGCGTCTTGGATCTGAGCGTTGGTTGGCGCGACCGAGCTGTCCTTGAGATTCTGGAGATTCTTGGCACCCTCGATCACCGAGCCGGTCAGCGCGGCATGCACGCCGAAAGGGATTGCGAGACCGTACGCATTGACGGACGGCCGTCCAAGCGCGGCCGGGTTCCAGTAGGCGGCCAGCGGCCCTTCGGCCGCGGCGACGCCGGCGCCACCCATGCCGAGTGCGCGGGCGCCCATGGTGTGCCATTCGAGGGCGCGGACGGGGGCGGCGGCGAAAAGCAGGACGACAAAGGCGGTGACGGTTTTGATCATGCCCTCAGTATGCCAAATCTGCTCCGGCCAAAAAAGGACCGGCGGCCGGCCCCAAGGGGCCAACCGCCGGTCGGGTTCTCCTGGTGAGGAGAGCTTTAGCGGATGCCGAGCAGGCGCTTGAGCGCGCCGGACAGCCGAGGGAGGAACCCCGCCGGAGCGGCGGCGCCGCTCTGCGGGAGGGCGATGCCGTGGGCCTTGGCGGCCGCGCGGATTTCCGCCTCATGCAGAATCGTGCCGTCCTTCTTCGTCGCGTTGACGAGGACCTGCGCCATCGCGTTGGGGATGGTCGCCGCCTTGGCGAACATCGTGGGCATGACGAGGGACTCGGCCATGGCCGCGCCATCCTCGTCGCCGAGTTTCGCCATCAGCGCCTTGCGGAGCTTCCACGCGAAGCCGCCCCACGCCTG
>JAYTSX010000172.1:0-23164 GCA_043745445.1 Elusimicrobiota bacterium | reverse complement strand
GCTGGCCGATAAGCTCGCCCGTCCGCGCTGGAAGGCGCTCGCGCGAAATGAGCGCGCCGCCGGGGCGGGCATCGCGTTGTCGGGCGCCTTGCTGTCGCTACCCTTCCCGATTCCGCTGTCCAACATGATCTGCGCAGGACCCGCAGCCTTGCTGGCGCTGGGGGTCCTCGAGGAGGACGGACTGCTCGCCCTCCTCGGGTGGCTCGGCCTCGCGCTCTCGATCGCGTTTCACCTCGGCCTGGTTCTTCTCGGCTCCGAAGGCGCGCGCGCCCTCTGGCGCGCGCTTTAAATCTTCTCGACGGAGTGCCGGATGTCCTTGCCGAGCACCATGAAGATCACATCCTCGGCCACATTCGTAGCGTGGTCCGCGATGCGCTCCAAGTTTCGCGCGATCAAGATGATGTCCATGCCGCGCTGGATCGATGAGGCGTCGCGCTGCATGAGCTGCACGAGCTCGTTGAAGATCCGGCTCTTGAGCCGGTCCTCCTCGTCGTCGCGCTTGATCACCTCGCGCGCGAGATCGACATCGCCACGGGAGAACGCGTCGAGGGAGTCCTTGAGCATGCCGGCCGCGACCTCGACCATCCGAGGGATATCGCCGAGCGCGATCTTCGGCTCCTTGATTAAATAAACGCCCGTCTCGCCGATGTTGACGGCCTGGTCGGCAATGCGCTCAAGGTCGGAGTTGATCTTGATCGCCGCCGCGATCAGGCGCAGGTCGCCGGCCGCGGGCTGGTGCAGCGCGATGAGGCGCAGAGCCACCTCGTCGATCTCGATGTGCATCCCGTTGACCTGGCGCTCCCAGTCCTGCACGGCGACGAGGTGGCTGTCGTCGCGCTCGACGACGACCTTCACCGCGTAATGGACCATCTCCTCGCAGAGGCTGCCCATGCGCAGCAGGCGGCCGCGCAGGTCTTCCAGATCGGTGTCGAATTGGCGCTTCATTAACCGAACCTCCCGGTGATGTAATCCTCGGTGCGCTTGTCCACGGGTTGCGTGAACATCGTCCGTGTGAGACCGTACTCGACCATCTCGCCCATCAGCATGAAGACAGTATACTCCGACACGCGCGCGGCCTGCTGCATGTTGTGCGTGACGATGACGACTGTGAGCTGGTCCTTGATCTGTATGAGGAGCTCTTCGATGCGCGCGGTCGCGATCGGGTCGAGCGCCGAGCAGGGCTCATCCAGAAGGAGGACGCGCGGCTCCACGGCGAGGGCGCGCGCGATGCACAGCCGCTGCTGCTGGCCGCCGGAGAGGCCCACGCCCGGGTCGTCGAGCTTGTCCTTGACCTCGTCCCACAGCGCGGCGCGCCGCAGGCTTTTTTCGACGGTCTCCGCGATGAGCGCGCGGTCGCGGACGCCGTTCAAGACCAGGCCCGCGGCCACATTCTGGGCGATGGACATCGTCGGGAACGGATTCGGGCGCTGAAACACCATGCCGACCTCGCGGCGCAGGATCACCGGGTCGATCTCGAGCGCGTTGCGCCCGCCGAGGAGAATTTCGCCGTCGCAGGTCGCGCCGGGAATCGCCTCGTGCATGCGGTTGAGGCAGCGGATCAAGGTGGACTTTCCGCAGCCGGAAGGCCCGATGATCGCGGTCACCGTCTTCTCACGAACCTCCAGGTTCACGCCCTTGAGGACGGGCGCCGCGCCGTAGCCGGCCTTCAGGCCGCGCACGGAGATCGCGATGGGCATTTCCTTCGGGGTTCCGACGGTTTGGGGCGGCAGGGGCATGGGTCTCATATTGATTTCGGTCGTAGCCATAATCTCGCTGTGAGGTTGACGACCAGAACGAAGGCCATCAGGATCAACGCGGCCGCCCAGGCCTGGTTGTGCCAGTCCTCGTAGGGGGAGATCGCGTAGGTGTAGATCGTGTGCGGCAAGGTGGCGATCGGGTTGAGCATGCCGTTGCCGTCGAACCGGTTGCCGAACGCGGTGAAGATCAGCGGCGCGGTTTCGCCGGCGACGCGCGCGAGCGCGAGCAGGGCGCCGGTCAGGATGCCGCGTCCGGCGGTGGGAATGATCACGAGCAAGGTCACCTTCCAGCGCGGCACGCCGAGCGCCAGCGCCGCTTCCCTAATCGTTCCAGGAACAAGCCGCAGGAACTCCTCGGTGTTGCGCAAGACGATCGGCACCATGATGAACGCGAGCGCGACCGACCCCGACAGCGCGGAGAACTTCTTCATCGGATGCACGATCAGCGCATACGCGAACAGCCCGACGACGATCGAGGGGACGCCGTTCATCACGTCGGCCGCGTAGCGCACCGCGAACGCGTACTTGCCGCGGCCGTACTCGGCGAGGTAGACGCCGCTCAGCACGCCGACCGGAATTCCCATCAGGCCCGCCAGGCCGACGACCTTCGCCGAGCCGATGATCGAGTTGACGATGCCGCCGCCCTTTTCTCCGACGGGCTTGGGCAGATGCATGAGGAAATCCAGGTTGAGGGAGGACGCGCCCTTCCACGCGATGTAGACGAGGATCGCGAGCAAGGTGCCCGACGCGATCGCGGCGCACACGGCGGTCAGCGCGAACATCAGCGCGTTCACGCGCTTGCGGCGGGCGTAGTGCGCCTCGTTCATGAGCGCTGACCGAGACGATAGAGCATGAGCCGCGCGGCGCCGTTGACGACGATCGTGACGGCCATCAAGGTCAGCCCGATCGCGACGAGCGCGGACAGGTGCGCGTCGCTCGCGGCCTCGGCGAGCTCGTTGGCGATGACGGCGGCCATGCTGTAGCCGGGATCAAGCAGGCTGGCCGAAATCTTCGGCGTATTGCCGATCACCATCGTGACGGCCATCGTCTCACCGAGGGCGCGGCCCAGCGAGAGGAATACGGCGCCGATGATGCCCGAGCGCGCGTAAGGCAGGCTTACGCCGCGCACGACCTCCCAGCGGGTGGCGCCGAGAGCGTACATCGCCTCTTTGAGGGGGCGCGGCACGGTCAGGAGCACTTCGCGCGTGATCGTCGTAATGTACGGAAGGATCATGAAGGCGAGGATCAGCCCCGCGGTCAGCATCCCGACGCCGTAAGGAGCGCCCAGCGCGCGCATCGCCGGAACTAGGATAAAGATACCCATGAGGCCGAGGATCACGCTCGGCACCGCGGCTAGGAGCTCGATGGCGAACATGAGGGCCTCGGCGAGACGCTTGGGCGCAAGCTCGGTGAGGAAGACGGCGGCGCCGACCCCGAGGGGGACGGCGATCAGCAGGGCGAGACACGACGAGACGGCGGTGCCGTACAAGAACGGCAGCGCACCGAAGACATCGTTGACCGGATCCCAGGTGGAGGTGAACAGGAAGCCGAGGCCGAAGGTCTTCCAAGTGGAGACGGACTCGCGCGCCAATTGCCAGGCCAAAGCGCCGGCCGCGAGCAGGATAATCCCAGCGAACCCGGAAATAATGAACCGAAAAAGACGGTCCCCGGCTCTCTCGCGAGAGCCGGGGACCTTTTTGGCGCGGTCCAAGACCGCGGCGTTCATGCTATTTGATGACCTCGATGGCCTTGCCGACCATCTCGTTGACTGAGGCGGGCAGCGGCGCGTAGCCGAGGGGTGTCGCCATTCCCTGCCCGTCCTTCAGCATCCACTTCAGGAATTCCTTGATGACCGCACCCTTGCCTTCTCCGTTCTTCTCGTAGACGAGAAGCCAGGTGAAGGTCGAGATCGGGTAAGCGGCCTCGCCCGTTGCGTCGGTGATCGACACCTTGAAGTCCTTCGGCATCTTCGAGCCCGCGGCCGCGGCCGTGATGCCCTCGACGGAGGCCTTCACGAACTTGCCGGATTTATTAAGAACGGTCGCGAAAGCGATTTCGTTCTGCTTCGCGTAGATCAGCTCGATGTAGCCGAGCGCGTTCGGGGTCTGTTTAACGAGGCCCGCGACGCCCTCATTGCCCTTGCCGCCGAGGCCGACGGGCCAATTCACGGCGGTGTTCACGCCGACCTTCTTCTTCCACTCCTCGCTGACCTTCGCGAGGTAGTCGACGAAGCAGTAGGTCGTGCCGGACCCGTCGGAGCGATGGACCACGGTGATCGCCGCGTCCGGAAGCGTCACGCCCTCGTTAAGCTTGGTGATCGCCGGATCGGTCCAGCGCGTGATTTTTCCAAGGAAGATGTCCGCCAGCACGGCGCCGGACAGCTTCAGGTCCGTCACGCCCTTGAGGTTGTAGGCGGGAACCACGGCGCCGAGCACGGTCGGGACATGCAGGATCTTGCCGTCCACCTTGAACTGTTGCTGGCTCGTCATCGGACCGTCGGTGGCGCCGAAGTCCACGGTGCGCTCGGTGACCTGGCGGATGCCGCCGCCGGAGCCGATCGATTGGTAGTTGATCTGCAGGTCGGGCTTCACCTTGTGGTACTCGTCGAACCACTTGGAGTAGATCGGATACGGGAAAGTCGCGCCCGCTCCGTTGAGGGTCTTCATTTCGGCCGCGGCGGGGGCCGCGAGCAGGACGGCGAGGGCGATAAGGCTGAGAGTGCGGTTCATCGTTTTCTCCGTGAAGTCATGATAAGGGTCCAATGTGACGAACGCGTGACGGGCGCGTTAGGCCCGCGTGACGCGCCGTCTTAGAACTTGATCGACATGTCGATCTGCAGACGATTGATCGCCTTATCGAGGTTCGTCGCCGCGCTGGGCGTGACGCCGCCCGCCACGGTCGGGAAGCTGCGGTCGAGAGCGTCGGTAACGAAGCCCTTCACCTTTAGCAGCATCCAGTCGCGCGGAGCGTAGCCGATCCAGGCGATGTGGCCGACCCGGTTCGTCCCACCGTCGCCGAAATCGGAGTCCGCGACATCAGACACGGTGGCGTCGATCTGGGAGTATTTCTTGAAGTACGCGACCTCCCAGCTTCCCTTCACTTTGGCCGAACCAACGATGGCGCCGAACTGATAGCCGTCCCGTCCGACCGGCCCCTGGATGAAGTCGTTGTGAACCTGGCCGAAGTTGCGGATCATCGTCGCCTGGAAGTTCAACGGAATCGTGCCCGCCCAGGAAGTCAGCTGGGCCGTCACTTCGCCGACCTGAAACTTCGCGGCCAGCACGCCGCTGGCGAAACGGCGGTTGCCGTCTTGAATGGTAACCTGCCCGAAGGTCGAGCGGTTCTCGTCGCTCCACTTGTGGTAAGCACCGGCGATGCGCAGGCGGCTGTCGAGCGGCAGGGTCTTTTCGAGACCGAGCTGCTGCGAGAAGAACCACTGGTTCTTGCCGGAGTTGCTGTCCTCGTCGGCGACGGCCTGCAGGCCGTTTCCGAACAGAGAGAGGCCGGCGTCCGGGAACACCCACTCGATCTGCTCGCCGAAGCCTTCCGGGTTGAAGTCGTCGTCCCAGACGATGTCGGAGGAGTAGGTACGCCACAGCGGATTGATCATGCGGCCCGCGTGGAGCGAGGTCGTCGCGTTGTCGTTGAGCGTCGGCTTCCACTTCAGGTACATGAGATCGATCCAGAGCGCCTTCTGTGCACCCAGGTTGTCGTAACTCTGATTGGTGGACACCTGCTCGCCCGTGCCGGAGCCGAGACGGATCACCGCGGTGAGGTTCTCAGGGAGCTCGATCTCGGGGCCGAAGCGGAGGCGGTAGCGCAGGCGGCCGCGGTTGTTCTGGCCGGCGCCGCGCTTGGCGCTCATGTCGTCGCGCAGGCGGATGTCGCCGGCGAACTTGATCGATTGAATCGTCTCGGACAGCTTGAGCTTATCGAGCTGGGCGGACGCAGGGACGGCGAGCAACGCAGTCAGGGCGGCGACGACGAACGTCTTATTCATGAGGTCTCCTCGGCGTGGTTTGAGCGTCATGCGTTGATATTGTGACGCTTTCACGACAAGTAGTCCGTACTGCGCGCGTCAACTGCGCGTGACGAACGCGTGACGCGCCGAGGGGAAATTTGACAAATCCGCGTCCGCATGTTATCCTCCTGGCTGATGAAGCTCGCGAAGTGCCTTCTCGTCGCCCTTGCCCTCTGGATGCCGACCGCGTCGTTCGCGGCCGCCATCGCGTCGCCGCGCGCCGAGCAGCAGGCGCCCTGCGACGAGACCACACCGGAGGAATCCTCCGAGTCGCGCGCTGAGGAAGACACGATGTTCCTGTCCTCGTCCGTCGCGCCGCGCTCAATCGTCTCCGCGCACACGGTGGAGACCGAAAGCCACCACCCGCTCGACGGCCACATCGCCGAGCTGCTGATCCCGCCTCCCAACCCCGCCGCGCTCTAAGCGCGCGCACCCCCGTCGTTACAGGGCATTCGCACGCCCGGCACGCCTCGGCGCTTTTCGCGCCGTCCGCGCGTCCACTCGCGACGCCGCAACTGGAGGCCCCATGAACTATCTCATCGCTTTCGTCGTCCTGCTGTCAGTCGTCCCCGTCGCCGCCGCTCGATCGACCGCGGAGCTCGTCCTGAGCCCCGACGGATCCCGCGCCGTCGCGCAAATGTCGAACTGCCGCGAGTACGCCTACGACTACCCGCAGCAATGTGAGTCGGAGTCGACGCACGAGCTTCCCGACCTCGTCGTCGACCAAGCGAGCCGAACCATCTCGCGCGACGGGGAAGTCGTCGCCCGCTGGAGCCGGCTTGGACGCTTCGTGCGCTTGGAGCGTTCATACCGACTCCGGATCGAATCGAGCGCCGCCCGAGTCACCCTGGAACGCGTCAACGCCAAGTAACGAGCGAGCCCGCGCAAAACCATCCGATTTACACCAAAGGAGACGACCATGACGACCACTCTGTCCGAAAGACTGAAGCTGTTCTTAAATCCCTTCGACCGCCGCTACGAGGAGATGACGAAAACCAACTGGCCGATGATCGCCCTGCGTGACTCGAGCGCCGGTCTGGTCGTGGCCATGATGGCGATCCCGATGGCGATGGGCTTTGCCATCGCCTCCGGGCTGAGGCCGGAGCACGGCATCTTGGCCGGCGCGGTCGCCGGCTTGATCGGGGCGTTGTTCGGCGGCTCTAAGTACAACGTGTACGGGCCGGTGGCGGCGCTGATTCCGGTCATCGCCACCATCATGGCGAAATACTCGACACCGGCTGACCCTTACGCGGGACATTCCTTCCTGGTGCTGATCTGCCTCTGCTCCGGCCCCATCCTCATGCTGATCGGGCTCGCGGGCTGGGGGAAGATAGGGAACCTCGTCCCACACTCGGTCGTCGTGGGCTTCAGCGTGGGCATCGCCGTCACTATCGGCCTGACGCAATTCGGTGAAGTGCTCGGATTGAAGGCCGCCGTCACCGGAAGCATCTTCGACAAGGCCAGGATTATCTGGGAGAATCTGGATCAAGCCAAAGGCTCGGCCATGTTCCTGGGCCTCGCGACGTTCCTGATCATACGCGTGCTCCTGGGAATCTCCCTTTACATCCCGGCGCCGCTCCTGGCGCTCGGCCTAGGGACGGTCCTATCGACGACGCTCTTCGCCAAGGACGGCCTGACCTTGGTCAAGACCAAGTACGGGGAAATCCCGACGGATTTCCTCAAGGTCACACCTCCAAGCCTTCCCTCCTGGGACCCCTCCGTTCTCGGAGACCTCGCCTTCTACTCGCTCGCCTTCGCCTTCGTCTGCGGTTTCGAGAGCATACTCGCGGCGCGCATGGCAGACCGCCTGGCCGACAACAAAGGGACTCCATACAACCCGGACAAGGAGTTCTGGGGGCAGGGCCTGATCCAGACCTTCGTGCCCATGCTCAACGGGATGCCGCTCTCCGGCGCCTTGGCGCGCACGGCGACGAACATCAAGCTGGGGGCAGCGACGCCGCTGGCCGGCATCATGAAGTTCACCTTCAAGCTGCTGCTGGCGTATTTCCTGGCGGACTCCCTGGAGCTGGTCCCCATGGCCTGCATCGCCGGCATCCTGATGTGGGTCGCGGTCAACATGGTCAAGCCGTCCGAGATCAAACAGGTGTGGGCCCATAACCGGGCTCACTTCGCTCTCATGACCTACACGGCCGTCATGGTCGTCGCCACCGACTTCCTGGTCGGCGTACTCTCGGCCATGGCCATCTACGGGGTCTTCTACCGCTACTTCGAGAACCCGGAGACGCCGGCTCACGGGACTCCGGCCAAAACGGAAAGGGTAGCCGCCGCCGCGTCGATCTGACCAACGAGGAACCCCATGAAAACATTGACCAAAGAAATGCAGACGGCCATATCGCCCGCGACGGCCATCGACATCCTCAAGAAGGGGAACGAGCGCTTCGTCGGGAATTTAAGGGCGAATCGAAATCTGTTGCAGCAAGTCAACGAAACCTCCGCAAGTCAGCACCCGTTCGCGGCGATCCTCAGCTGCATCGATTCACGCGCCTCGGCCGAGCTGATATTCGATCAGGGCCTGGGCGACATTTTCAGCATCCGCGTCGCGGGAAATGTCTTAAACGAGGATATTCTCGGCAGCATGGAGTTTGCCTGCAAAATCGCGGGGGCGAAAGCGATCGCGGTACTCGGGCACAGCAAGTGCGGCGCCGTGAAGGGGGCGTGCGACGACGTGAAAATGGGACACCTGACCGCATTGCTGGACAAGCTTAAGCCGGCCGTCGTCGCCGAAACCGCGACCGCTTCAAACCGCAATTCAGGCAACGCCGACTTCGTCGAGAAAGTCGCGCGTCTGAACGTGCGGCTCACCATCCAGCGGATACTCGATAGAAGCGCGATCCTCAATGACATGTTCAAAAGAGGGGACATCGAGATCATCGGCGGAATGTACGATGTGGAAACCGGGAAGGCCGATTTTGCGATGGACGGCGGCTGAGGTTCAGGCGGCGCGCAATGAGAAGTGGAATGTCGAACCGCCGGGCTGGCGGCTCTCGACCCAAACGCGTCCGCCCTGCGCCTCGATGAGGTGCTTGACGATCGCGAGGCCGAGCCCCGTGCCGCCGGCCTCGCGCGAGCGGCTCTTGTCCACGCGGTAGAAGCGCTCGAAGACCCGCGTCAGGTCCGCGTCTGGAATGCCCACGCCCGTATCGCGCACGGAAACGACCACCTCGGCGCCTTTCGTCTCGAGCGCGATTTCTACGCGTCCGCCAGTTTCCGTATATTTGATCGCGTTGTCGATGAGGTTCGCCAGGACCTGGCGGAGCTGCTCGGCGTCCGCGAGCGCTTCGGACGGGCCGGAGGAGAGAGAGGCCAAGGTCACGCCGCGTTCCGCCGCCGCGGGGGCGAAGTGGCGGGAGACCTCCACGGCCAGCGCGCGCACATCCGTCGGCGCGAGCTTCGGGACGCGGTGCCCGGATTCGATCGAGGACAGATCGAGCAAGTCGTCCACGAGCTTTGAGAGGTGCACCGCCTGCTCCTCGATCGTCGTCACGAACTCAAGGCGGTTCTTCTTGTCCTCGAGAGCGCCGTCGCGCAGCGTCTCGGCGTAGCCCTTGATCGACGCGAGCGGCGTGCGCAGCTCGTGGCTGACATTCGCCACGAAGTCTCGGCGCACCTGCTCAAGCCGCCGCAGGCGCGTGATGTCATGGAGCACGACGAGCGCGCCCGCCGTCTTACCGTCCTGCGTCAGCGGCGCCGCGTGCGCGTCGAACACGAGCTCCTCGGGGGAGAAGAGGCGCAGCTCCCGCGCCGCGGGCCGTGCGCCGCGCAGGACCTCGCCCACGAGCTCCGCGAGGCCGTGATGGCGCAGGCTTTCGAGGTGGCCGCGTCCGCGCGCCTGCGCCGCGTCGATGCCGAGCAGGCGCGACAACGCCGGGTTGACGAGCAGCACGCGGCCTTCAGCGTCCACGGCGACGACACCCTCGGCCATCTGATCGAGCACCGCGGCGAGGCGGCTCTTGTCGCGCGACAGTTCGCCGACCGTCTCCTCAACGCGGGCGGCCAGGGCGTTGAGCGTCTCGCCGAGCAACGCGCGCTCGTCGCCGCCGAGCGGGCCGCGCACGCGCGCGCCGTAATCGCCCGCGGCGAGGCGCCGGGCGACGGCCGCCATCTCCTCGAGCGGCCGGCCAGCGGCGCGCGCCAGCAGCCAGGCGAGCACGAGGCCGCCGACGAAGACCGCGATGGTCATCCACAGCACAAAGACGCGCGCGCGTCCCACCCGGTCGCGCACCGCCGTCAGAGGCAGCGAGAGACGGATGGCGCCGGCAGTCTTGGGCAGCGGGACGGCCGCGTACAGGAAGTCGACGCCCACCGTGGCGGAGCGCCGGACCGCCGTCTCCTCGCGTCCGTCGAGCGCCGCGGCCACCTCTGGGCGGGTCCGGTGGTTCTCCGCCCGCGCCAGACCTGTCCCGTCCAGCTCAGAATCGGCTTTGAGCACGCCATCGGGCGAGATCACGGAGACCCGGCAGGCGCACGCGTCCGAGAGAGCGCGGGCGTCGAGCGGCGCCATGCGCGCGCCCAGGCGCGCCTGCGTGAGCAAAGAGCGCGTCAGGTCGCCGACCAGCTCGCTCTTCAGGTCGTCCGCGAAGACAAGGCCCATCGCGCCGATCGCGACGGCCAGCAGCGCGCCCACGGCCAGCGCCAAGCGGGGGGCGAAGCGGCCCGCCGGACGGCTCATGCGTCCGCCTTGATCCGGTAGCCGACATTCTTGACCGTGGCCACGACGGCGCCCTCGGGGCCGAGTTTTTCGCGCAGGCGCGCGACATGCTGGTCGATCGTGCGCGTGTCGATCTCCATCGAGCGGTCGTAGCCCCAAACCTTCTCAAGGAGCTGGTCGCGCGTCAGCGCGCGGCCGCTCGCGGAGAGCAGGAGTTTAAGGAATTCGAACTCCTTCGTGGTCAGCGTGACCGCCTTGCCGCGAACCGTGACCTCGTATCGCTCCGGATCAAGCGCGATGCCGCCGGCGCGCAGGATCCCGCCGGGCGCGTCGCCCGTGACCGGCGCCGCGCGCCGCAGGAGCGCCTTTACGCGGGCGAGCAGTTCGCGCACGCCGAAGGGCTTGGTGACATAGTCATCGGCGCCGAGCTCGAGGCCGAGGACGCGGTCCATCTCCTCTTTGCGCGCGGTGAGCATGAGGACCGGGACGCGGGTTTCGCGCCGGATGATCTTCAGGAACTCGAAACCGTCGAGCTTGGGCATCATCGCGTCGAGGACGACGAGATCCGGGCGCTCCTTGCGCAGGGCGGCCAAGCCGGCCTCGCCGTCCGCCGCCGCCACGACGCGATAACCCTCTTTTTCGAGGTTGTATTTGAGAAGCTTGACCAAGTTCCGGTCGTCTTCGACGACGAGAAGCTTTTCTTGGGGCACGAGTACATGGTCCCATTTGACGCCGGGGGCCGTCAACGGGGAGAAATTTGCGGGGACGCCCGTCTATGGGCTATCATCTCGGTGCCGTCACGCGTTCGTCATTCCGCCGTCCAACGGATTTTACGCAGAGAGGACCCCGCCATGGCCTTTAGCTTCATCCCCAAAGAAGAAAAATTTTTCGAGCTGTTCGAGGCGCAGGCCGTCCACAGCGTGGCCGCCGCCAAACTCTTCCGCGAGATGGCCCAGAAATGGAGCCGCGAAACTGCGTCCTTCGACCGCCTGCGGGAGATCGAGCACGAGGCGGACATCACCTGCCACGACATCTACGAGAAACTCAACCGGACCTTCGTGACGCCCTTCGACCGGGAGGACATCCGGGAGCTGGCCAGCGAGCTCGACACCATCACCGACCTCATTGAGTCGGTCGGCCAACGCATGTACCTCTACCAAATCGAGACGAGCACCCCCGACCTGATCCAGCTCACGGACATCCTGTGGCAGGCGACGGAAAACGTGCGCAAGGCGATCAAAGAGCTGCAGAACCCCGAGAAGACGCGCCACACCATGGACTATTGCATCGAGATCAACCGCCTCGAGAACGCGGGCGATCACGCGCTCGGCGTCGCCATCGGCAAACTGTTCCAGGGCAAGCCCGACCCGCTCGAGGTCATGAAGTGGAAGGAGATCTACGAGACGATCGAGGAAGCCATCGATAAGTGCGAGGATGTCGCGCACACGCTCGAGACGATCCTTATCAAGCAGGCCTAGGCCATGCCGCACGTCTCCGGGTCGGTCCTCTTCGTCATCGGGCTCGCGTATCTGTTCGACTTCCTGAACGGAATGCACGACTCGGCCAACTCCATCGCCACCGTCGTGTCGACCCGCGTGCTCTCGCCGCGGTACGCCGTGGTCTGGGCCGCGTTCTTCAACTTCGTCGCCTTCGCGGTCTTCGGCGTGCACGTGGCGAACACCATCGGCAAGGGCCTCGTGGATCCAAAAATCGTGGACACCGCGGTCGTGGCCGGGGCGCTGATCGGCGCGAGCCTGTGGTCGTGGATCACGATCGTGCTCGGCATCCCCGTCTCCTCGTCGCACGCCCTCATCGGCGGCATGATCGGCGCCGGGCTCTCCAAGGCCGGGACCTCCTGCCTGCAGTACGAAAAGCTCAAGATGACCGTGGCCTTCATCTTCCTCTCGCCGATGATCGGACTGCTGTTCGGATTCAGCCTGATGGTCGCGATGTTCTGGATCTTCCGGCGCAAGTCCCCGAGCCAGGTGGACCGCTTTTTCCGCGTCGGCCAGCTGCTATCGGCCGGACTGTACAGCCTCTCGCATGGCGGCAACGACGCTCAGAAGACGATGGGCCTCATCGCCGTCCTGCTCTACTCCAACGGACTCCTCGGCGACAAGTTCTACGTTCCGTTCTGGGTCGTGCTGAGCTGTCACGCCGTGATCGCGCTCGGGACTCTGATGGGCGGCTGGAAGATCGTCCACACGATGGGCAGCAAGGTCACCAAGCTAAAGCCCGTCGGCGGCTTCTGCGCCGAGACAGGCGCGGGCCTCTCGATCATGATCTGCTCGTTCCTCGGCGTGCCCGTCTCAACGACGCACACCATCACGGGGGCCATTGTCGGCGTCGGCTCGACCCAGCGCCTGTCGGCGGTGCGCTGGGGCGTCGCGGGGCGGATCGTCTGGGCTTGGGTGCTCACGATTCCGTTCGCTGCGCTCACCGCTGCGCTGGTCTACCAGATCGTCAAGCTTTTCCTCTAGGCGAGGCGGCGCAGCGCCTTTGGCGGCAGCGACCACGCCAGAACGGCGGATCCCGCAGCCGCCTTGTTCGTCTCGAGCAGCAGCGCCTGGGCTTTCTTGAGGCCGACGATCGAGCGCGAGCCGCTTCCCATCATCAGCCATGAGATGACTTTCGACAGGTGCGGCTCATGGCCGACTAAGACCACGCGCTGGCCGTCAAGACCCGACAGCCACCCCGCGATGCTCGCGGGGGACCGGTGCGGCAGGAGGAAATTAGACTCCACGAGGGGGGCGCCGAGTGCCTTCGCCGCGATCTCGGCCGTCTCCTTGGCCCGGGCCCAAGGGCTCGTCGCGACGAGGTCCGCCGATTCGATGAACTTGGCCAGCCCCTTCGCCGCCTCACGAGCGCGCTTGCGGCCGTCCATCGTAAGGGGCCGCTCGGAGTCCGGACGGCCGGTTCCGGCCCAATCCTCGCGCTCACCGGCGGGCGCGTGACGCAGAAAAATGATCTCCATGGTGATATGTTATCCTAAATCCCGATGAGCCGACTCGAAGATTTCTCGAACCTACTCTTCCGCAAGCTCGCCATTGACGACCTCCATTTTGTCGAGATCGAGTGCAAGAAGCGCGTCCAACCCGAGGAGGCCGCCAAGCTCAAGGACTGGCTCATCGACCGAAAGGGCGTCAAGCACCAGAAAAGCGCCCTCTTCTTCGACCAGTTCCTCGACACGCCCTCTTTCGATCTCCTGAAGAAGGGCGCAAGCCTGCGACTGCGTTATAAGAAAAACGGCACCGCGGTCTACCTTCAATATAAAGGCCCCGGCTTCACGAAGGACGGTTTGCTTTATCGCTCCGAGTTCTCCTCCGAGCGCCTCGACGATCTCGTGCGCGAGGAAAGCCATCACGACATTGTGCAATTCACGGACTTCAGCGTGGACGCGATCCTGAAGGACCACGCCAGCAAGGAGATGGGGGACGCGATGCGGCGGCATCTGGGCGCGCGCACGGTGCGGCGAATCACCAGCGGGCCGATCATCGCGCTGTACCAAAAGGAGAAGTTCGAAGTGGACCTGGGCAGCGCGTTCCTCGAGCCCTCGCTAGACCGTGTCTCCGCGTTCTACATCGCCAAGCGCGGCCTGCACGCGCTCTCGACCTTCTGCGAATTCGAAAACGAGATTAAGGCCGAGGGCGGCTCGCTTGAGGACAAGCTCGAGCATCTCGACGAGATGCTCGACTTCAACCGCGCCGTCGAGAAGAAATTTAACCTGCGCCGCGAGCCGCTTGATAAGTACCACCGCTGCGCCTCGTTCTTCCTGAAGTGAGCCTTCGGCTTCTCTTGCTGTCCTGCGCGCTGGCCCTCCCGGTCCGCGCCTTCGCCGGAGCGCACAAGCCCACGGCCGCGCCCGCCATAGCGGACGCCGACGAGGAGGAAGAAGACCAGGCGGACGAGGCGGCCGACGCGGACGACTCCGAAGGCGCCAACCGCCTCGAAATCGGCCTGCGCGGCAGCAAAGGGCGGGAGGCCAATACGCGCGACTTCGACTGGGGGCCGACGCTCTCTTACGAGCTCATGGCCAGCCGCCAGGAGCGCAGCAGCCGCTTCAAGTACGAGATGGAGCTGAGCTACAACGACGCGATGACCGCGTCCCGCAGCGGCTCAGCGAGCCAGTCCACGCGGGTGCGCACGGCTGAGTTTCGCTACGCGAAGATTTCCATGCTCGAGTTGATGGGCTTCGATCTACGCAAGCGGATCGGGATCGTGCCGTTCGTCACCGGAGGAGTCCAGCATGTGGACTCGCTCGAGGACTCGATCGCCTACGACGAGGACGCGGGCGCTCTCGTCTCCACGAGCGCCCGCGCCCACTACTGGTCGCCCACCTTCGGCTGCGGCGCCGAGGTCGCGCTCAACAAGAAAGTCAGCCTCGCGCTCGACTACAACCGCAACATCGCGGCCGGCGACCGGCGGGTCGAGCGCCTGTCCCTCGAGCTGAAGTTCGCCGTCTTCGGCGGCGACTAGCGGAAAAGCTTCGACGCGTTCGCCATCTCCATCGGCTTCATGTCCGTGTCGCCCGGCGCGCGTTTGGTCAGCCACAGGGTCTTGTCTTTAACGGCGAACAGCGCGGCGTACTGAGCCTCGTTCGGGTTGAAGATGAGCTGAACGACGCCGGTGGTGCGGTCCACCGCGAGAACGAGCACATTTTGCATGATCGTCGCCGTCACTTCCTCCATGCGCTTCTTATCCTTCTCGCCCATGTCCGCCGTGAAGGTCACCATGAGGTCGATGCGGTCACCGGGCTCGACGAAGCGAAGTTGGTGCGCCGGGAAGGGCAAGGTCATCGCACGATAACCGGCAGTCAGCGTCGGGGCTTTGTCGGCGGCGAGGGCGGGAACGGCGGCGAGAACGAGAACGACGGCGAGTACTCTTATGTTCATGAGGGGCACCTCCGTGCGCCCTCAGTATAGGTGAATAATGCGCCGCGACGGTTACGGGAGGCTAAAAAATCGGTAAAGATTTTTACGCCGCGGCGACGGTCTTCGTTCTGTCGGCGAGCGCGGTGTCGCGGTAGTCGGAGCGCGCGAGCGCCTCGAAAAAAGTCTGGGAACGCACGAGCACGGCGCCGGGGCCAGGCGTCACGCGCGCGTAGGAGCCGTCGGCCTTGAGCTGCCAACCCTTTTGATTGTCCGCGAGACCCTTGCCCAGAATCGTGTCGCGGATGTAGCGCTTGAGCTGAAGGTCTTTCACCGGGAAGGCGACCTCGTAGCGCGAGTAGAAATTGCGCGGCATCCAGTCCGCGCTCGACAGGTACATCTTGCGAGCGCCGCCCGCCCTGAAGTAATAAATCCGGCTATGCTCAAGAAAGCGGTCGACCACGCTGACCACACGAATGTTCTCGGACATGCCCGCGATACCGGGGCGCAGGCAGCAGATGCCGCGCACGAGCAGGTCGATCTTGACGCCCGCATTGGACGCGTCATAGAGCGCCTCGACGATTTCCGGATCCTGCAGTGAGTTCATCTTCGCGATGATGTGACCCTTGCCGGTCTCTTTGAAGAACTTCGCCTCTTCACGGATGAGGCGCAGCATTTCATCGTGAAGATTGACGGGCGCGACGAGCAGTTCCTTAAGGCCCTCGGGCCGCTTACCTTTGGCGAGGGCGTCGAAATAGGCGAGCGCCTCACGACCGATGCCCTCATCGCTCGTGAGCAAGCCGAGGTCGGTGTACTGACGCGCGGTGACGGGATGGTAGTTGCCGGTTCCAAGATGCGTGTAGGCGCGCTCGACGCCGTCTTCCTCGCGCACAATCGAGGTCACCTTGGAATGGACTTTGTACCGGCCGAGATGGGGGACGACCTTCACGCCGGCCTTGCGCAGTTCTTCGGCCCAACGCAAGTTATTCAACTCGTCAAAGCGCGCCTTGATCTCGATATACGCCGTGACCTTCTTGCCCGCCAGCGCCGCGGCCTTCAGGGCGGCCATGATGGGGGAGTCGAGGCTGGTGCGATACAATGTGTGATAGATGCGCTTGACGCCCGCGTCGAGCGCGGCCGCCTCAAGGAATTTCACCACGATGTCGAAGGAGTCGTAGGGATGGTGCAGCAGGATGTCCTTGCGCCGCACGATTTCAAAGGTCGAAGCCGGCTTGCGGAATGGAGCAGGAACCTGAGGCTCGATCGGCGGGTAGCGCAAGCCGGGCTTCGGGGGTTCCAAGCGAGCAAGCGTTCGCAGGTCCAGCGGGAGGTCGAAGCGATAGAGCGCGGATGAGTCCAGGCCGAGCGCCGTGGCCAGGAACAGGGCGCCCTCGGAGTACGCAGGGGAGTCCACCTCGAGGCGCACGACCTTAGCGCGCACGCGGCGTTGCACTGCCTCGAGGATCTGGTCCTCCATGCTTTCTTCGGCGTCCGGGCGCCAACGAAGGTCGGCGTCGCGAATAATTTTAAACGGAAAGGTCTCGATGACCTCTTTGTCAGGGAAAAGATCTTCGGCGCGGTCCGCGATCCAGCGTTCGATAAGGGCGTAGCGCTTGACGCCGTCCTTCGTCGGCAAAGAGACCATGCGGCCCTCGCGGTCCACAATCGTGATCACCGCGTACTCCCGAGGGAAGCGCACGAACACATGCAACCGCTCGCTCGCGAGCGCGGTCGGCGGTTCGGGATAGCGGCGCACCATGACCTTGAGGGTGGGCAGGCGCTCCTGGACCTCGGCGTCGGGCGAGCGCTCATCCAGGAAGTCGGCCAAAATTTCGATGCCCTCGGCGCGCATCGCGGCCAAAATATCGCGAAAGATTTCGGCCTGACGCGACTTTTGGCGCAGGGCGTGTTCGCGAATCTGGGCGAGGACCTGCCTGGCGGTCATCCCGTCCAGAAACCGGTGGCTGGCGGACCGTCGCGCGATCTTGCCGATTTCGGCGACGCGCGTCATGAAGAACTCGTCGAGGTTTGAGCTCACGATGGCGGCAAAGCGCAGGCGCTCGAAGGCCGGCACGGTCGCGTCGCCGGCCTCGGACAGGACACGGTCGTTGAAGGCGAGCCAGGACAGGTCGCGGTTGAAGAAGCGCTCGGCCGCCTTCAGGCCGACGGCCTGAGGAGCGGTGACAGCGGGGGCCGCGTCGACGCGCAGCGGAACGATCTTGGAACGAGCCATGAGACTATAATAGCTCTTTGACCGAACGAACGAATGACGCCAAAAGTCGTACTATTGTTCGATGAGCGCCAACTCGACGCCTGAAACGGTTCTGAAGGATGTCTTCGGATATCCCTCGTTCCGTCCCGGCCAAAAGGACATCATCGAGGCGGTCATGGCCGGCCGCGACTGCATCGGCGTGATGCCCACCGGCGCGGGTAAGTCCCTGACCTACCAGATCCCGGCGCGGCTGCTTAACGGCGTGGTTCTGGTCGTCAGCCCGCTGATCTCGCTGATGAAGGATCAGGTGGACGCGGCGGTGTCCGTCGGCCTGCGCGCGACCTTCCTGAATTCGAGCATCACGCCGGATGAGCGCCGGGAGCGCATCGAGGGGCTGCAGCGTGGCGACTACGAGCTCGTGTACGCCGCACCCGAAGGGCTCGAGGCCGGCGCCGGCGCCGCGCTGTCCAGTACCAAGCTCGCGATGATCGCAGTCGACGAGGCGCATTGCATCAGCCAGTGGGGCCATGATTTCAGGCCCGCGTATAGAAACTTAAAGGGACTGAAAGAAAAATATGGAGTGCCCGTATTGGCCCTGACGGCCACGGCCACGCCTCCCGTGGTGAACGACATCGTTGAGCAGCTCGCCATGGCGGAGCCGCTCCGGATCAGAGGCTCGTTTTACCGGCCGAATTTACATCTCTCCGCGTACCTCAAGACCGGCGAAAAGGCGGCCCCGCGGCCCGGCACGGTCAACGACACGAAGAACTCGATTCTGCGCCTCGTGCAGGGCCGCAAAGGGCAAAGCGGCATCGTCTATTGTCTGTCACGCCGCTCGGTCGAGTCCATGGCCGAGTTCCTGTCGGGACGAGGCGTCAAGGCGCTCGCCTATCACGCCGGCATGGATAGCGCGCAGCGCGAGCATGTGCAGAATTCCTTCAAGCGCGATGATGCGGATGTCATCGTCGCGACCGTCGCCTTCGGCATGGGCATCGACAAGCCCGATGTCCGCTTTGTGATCCATCGCGACATGCCGCGCTCGGTGGAGTCCTACATTCAAGAGGTCGGCCGCGCGGGCCGCGACGGTGCGCCGAGCGACTGCGTCATGTTCTATTCCTGGGCCGATGTGATGAGCTACGAGCGATTGGTGTCCGACCTTGACGCTCAGCAGGCCGAGTGGCACCGCAACCGCGCGCGGGAGATGTTCCGCACCATCGAGCGCCGCAACTGCCGCCATCAGACCATGGCCAAGCATCTGGGAGAAGACATGGCCGTGTGCGGCGCGTCGTGCGACGCCTGCGCGGGCCTCGACCCCGTCGGCGCGTCGCCGCAAGTGGCGACGCCTAAGAAAATGTCCTTCGGCTCGCGGGCGCCTTCGGAGACCGAGTCGACCTCCGCGGGGAATTCGCTTTTTTCAAAGCTCAAGGCCCTGCGCAAAAAGCTGGCCGACGCACGGCACGTCCCCGCGTACATGGTGTTCAACGACGCGACCTTGCTGGCGATGACCGCCCAAATGCCCAAGAACGAATCGGACATGCGCCTGGTGTCCGGGGTCGGTCCCAAGAAATGGGTCGAGTACGGCGAGATCTTCTTAGCGGCCCTGCGCGAGGGTTAAAACTTCGGGGCGCGGCGCTGCCGGATCGCGTTCACGCCTTCGGCGATGTCCGCGCCTTTGAAGGTGACCGCCTGGCCCTTCGCTTCGTGCGCCAGGTAGGGGGACAGGTCGCCGCCTAAGCGCGTCTCGGCTTTAAGTATGCGCAGGCTCTCCGCCGAGCCCGACGCCACGCGTTCCGCGATTTCCGCGCAGATCGCGTTGACCTCGTCAGTGGACGCGCAGGCCGCGCCCCAAGACCGCATGTCTCGCCCGGAAAAGAACCGGCCAGTGAAGAGAAGGTCGCGCGCGCGGGCATCCCCGAAGGCGGCACGGGCCAGGGGCCAGGCGGCCATGCCCGGGTTAAGGCCAAGGCGGACGAAATTAAATCCCAGCTTCGCGTCGTCGGCGACGACGCGCAGGTCGCACGCCAGCGCCAGGCAAAGGCCCGCCCCGACCGCGGTCCCGTGGACCTTGGCGATCGTCACCTGCGGCACCGAGCGAATCGACAAGAAATCGCTGTAAAAGCGCTTCATGATGGGCGCCAGCGCGGCCTTGGGCCGTTTCATGTTTTCTTCGATAAAAGCCAGGTCGCCGCCCGCCGAGAAGGCCGGCCCCGAGGCTTCGAGCACGATGACCTTCGACTTCTCCCGTGCCGCGCGTTTGACCGCCGTGACGAAGTCCTTGGCCATCGCCGGAGACATCGCGTTGAGCGCCTGCGGGCGTTCCAGGCGAAGGGTCGTGATCGAACGGTCCGTGCGCAGGCTGACGAGGCTCATCCGTCGATTATACAACTGGTAGAATCGGGGTGTGAGCTTAAAAGATCTCGGTAAAAAGATCGAAACGCACGGCAAGGCCGCGTTGCGCGGCTCCTTGCTCAAGCTGCTCCCCAAGCCTCGGCCTCAGACCGGCCCCGTGGACCCGGCAAAGATCCGCCGGATTCTCGTTGTACGCCATGACGCGCGCCTAGGCAACCTGCTTCTGCTGACGCCCGCGCTGCGATTGCTCAAGACCGCGTTTGCGGCAGCGCGCGTCGAGGTCCTGCTGGCCGACCGTTACGGCGACGCGCTGAAGTTTAATCCCTGCGCGGACGAAATTCTGACCGCCAAGTCGCTGGCGGGACTGCGCCTGCGCGGCTACGACCTGGCCTTCGACTTCTCGCCGCAGCATGCGTTCTCGATGTCGAGCGCCGTATGGACCGCGCTCTCGGGCGCGAAACGGCGCATCGGTTTCGACCGCGGTGACGCGGGAAAATTTCTCGATGATCTCGTCCCCGTGCCGGCGGGCCGCGCGCATGAGACGGCCAATCTCGCGTCGCTCGTGCGCCACGCCGCGCCCCGCGCAGCGCTGCCGCCGGACTCCGCCCTGCGCACCGAATTTCACTTCGGCCCCGGCGAGGAGGAAGCGGGGGCGAAGACCTGGAAGTCTTGGGGCCTCGACTCCGCCAGCGTGGCGCTGTTTCTCGGCGCGCGCGCTGAGAAGCGCCTCGACCCTTCCTGGTTCTTCGATCTCGGGGAGAGACTGGTCCGTTCCGGGCGAAAAGCCGTGCTCACCGGCGGGCCCGCCGAACGCAAGCTCCTCGAAGGCCAGACGATTCCAACCGGGGTCATCGTCGCGCCGGAGGTGCCTCTGCGCGAGTTCGCGGCGGCGCTCGTGAATGCGCGCGCGGTGCTCACCGCCGACACCGGACCAATGCACCTGGCCATCGCGCTCGGAGTGCCCACGCTACAGCTGTTCAGTCATACCGAGCCTTGGCGCTTTGGCTACGCGCTGCCTGAGCATTCGCTCTTGGAGACACCGGGACGCCATCCCACCACGGACGAAGCCTGGGCCGCGCTGTCCGCGCTGCTCGCTAGTAAGGGCTGAGCCGTTTGATGTGGTCGGACAGCGCGCTGTGCGCCTCGTCCACCGTCGTCTCGCGGCACGACTCCCATTCGGCGCACACCGTGCCGCCATGCCGCGCCCCGCGCGGACGCCAGACGGCCTGGGTGTAGCCGGCGTAAAATCCGAATGTCGGCACATGAAGGGCGGCCGCGAGATGGGTTGTCCCCGTGATGTTGCACACGAACAGGTTCATGCGCTTGAGCATGGCCCCGCTGACGCCGAGGCGGGCGGGGGGGAGTATCGGGACGGGACGCTTAAGCGTTTTGACGATCGCCGCGACCTTCTCATGCTCGCCCGGGCCGCCCATGAAGAACAGCTTTACGCGCGAGTCATCAAGCAGGCGGTCAGCGAGCGCCGCGAACTTCTCCTCGGGCCAGCGGAAAGAAAAGCGATCAAAGTTCCCGGGGTGAATCACAACTTTCATCGCCCCGCCGCCGGAAGGGGGCATCGTGGTTAGCAGGCGGTCGGCCTCATCAAGATCGGCGATCGGGAGTTGGAGCTCGGGGTCCTGATCAAAGGGGGCGTCGAGCGCCGCCGCAAGGCGACCATAGCGGTCCCACATGTGCTCGCGCTCCGAGGGAGCCGCGATGAGCTCCGTGAAAACACCGGACGGCCCGCGACCTTTGTCGAAGGCGACACGGCGACGCGCCCGCGTGGCGCGCGTGATCAAGGTCGATGTCTTGGAATACGAGGAGTTGAGGTCCACGACCAGGTCGCACGGCTCGCGGAGAAGCTTCCACGCGAATGTGAGGTTCACGCCGACCTGGGCCGGCTTGCCGAGCACGGCCCACTCATCGATGAATGGAATCAACGGCAGGACCTGGGCCGAACGCCAACCCACGATGAGGCGTATGCGCGCCTGCGGATAGCGGCGGCGAATCGCACGCAAAAAAGAGGTCGCGACGATGACGTCGCCGACGCGTCCGATGTAAAGGGCGGTGATCCGCTCCACGACATGATTATAGCAATCGCGCTCCCCTCGGCATATAATTACCTCAACAGTGCCGACCAAACGCCTACGCTCACTTGATATCTATCGCGGCCTCACGGTCGCAGGGATGGTTCTGGTCAATTCACCGGGCAATGACGAAGTGTTCGCGCCCCTGCGCCACGCCGTGTGGAACGGCTGGACCCCCACGGACCTGATCTTTCCGTCCTTCCTGGTTATCATGGGCGTCTCCGCCGCCTTCTCCGCCGCCGCCCGCGAGTCGCGCGGAGCCTCCCCCGTTGAGGCCCTGCCGAAAGTCTTGTGGCGCGCCGCCATGCTGATAGGACTCGGGCTCCTCGTCAACGCGTTCATCTACCGGGGCACCGTCGGCATGCGGATTCCGGGCGTGCTCCAGCGCATCGCCCTGTGCTACCTGGGCGTTGAGGCCTTTCTTTTTTTACGCCGGCCTAAGTGGGAACCGGCCGCGATCGCGGGGCTCCTCCTCGCCTATTGGTTCCTTTTAACGAAAGTTCCCGTGCCCGGTTACGGTCCTGGAATTCTGACACCGGACGGGAATATCGCCTATTGGCTCGACCGGCGTCTATTCCCCGGGCATCTCATGACCGATCGGTGGGGAGATCCCGAAGGTCTTCTTCCCGTCCTATCGGCGCTGGCGACCTCATTGATGGGCTTGATGGCCGGCCGCCGGCTCGTAAAAGATGGCGCTAAGGCGGGCTTGCGCGTCGGAATATGGGGACTGGGGCTGGCCGCGCTGGGCGGGGCCTGGAGCCTGCTCCTACCGCTGAACAAGCACCTGTGGACGAGTTCGTACGCGCTGTTCACCGGCGGTCTCGCGCTTGCCGGCCTCGCCGCCTGCTTGCTCACGATTGAACACCGCAACGGGTCCTGGGCCCGGCCTTTCGAGGCGCTCGGACGACGCGCCTTGCTCGCTTATCTGCTCGCAGGATTGTTCTACGGCATTCAAGAGTTCGTGACTGTGACTCTCCCGGGCGGCGCACCGGGCGACATCAAGCTGTGGCTCACCGCCCGCCTGTTCGAGCCTTGGATGACGGCCAAGGCGGCCTCGCTCGCGTATGCGTCCGTTTATACCGCCGCGATCGCGACGATGTCACTCGTAGCGGAGCGCTTCAATCGGCGACAGCAATGACGCTTTGCGCGCCGGCCAGAAGCCGAACACGATGCCGGTGCCGGCGGAAAAAACAAAGGCGAGCAC
>JAYTSX010000171.1:0-1685 GCA_043745445.1 Elusimicrobiota bacterium | reverse complement strand
TCTCGATCCTGCGCGCGATGAAGGCCTGGCTGCAGAATCTGCATGACGCCGCCCTTCCCGACGAGGCGCTGGTCAACGCGGCCAAGCTCACCGACCAGTTCGACAAGACGAACTTCAATCCCGACAAGGCGATCAAGGCCGTGCAGGACGCGGCCGAGCTCTCCCGCCCGGACAACTTGCGCGCGGCGATCACCCTCGACCTGCGCGAGACATGGGGCGAGCTCGTCGTTGCCGCTAATGAAGCTCGGCAGGCCTTGGTTGATAAGGGCATCGCTTCGACCTTGGCTCTGCCGGTGGACCTGTACAACAAAGTCGCCGGGCTCGTGAAGAAGGCCGAGTCGCTGTACGCCGAACGCGCGGCCGTCGCTTCAGGCCAGGGCAAGGTCACCACAGATGTCGTCAAGCGCGTGATTGCCGCCAAAACCGGGATCGCTTCCGGCCAGCTCAACCTGGGCGAGGACGACGCCGCGCGCTACACCAAGATGGAAGAGGAGATCGGCCGGCGCGTGGTCAATCAGGGCCCCGCGCTCACGGCCATCGCCAACGCGGTGCGCCGCAACAAGGCCGGACTCTCCAACCCCAACCGGCCGATGGGCAAGTTCCTGCTGACCGGACCGACCGGCGTGGGCAAGACTTATCTCGCCAAGGAGCTCGCGCGCTTCCTGTTCAATGATCCCGAGGCCATGATCCGCATGGACATGTCCGAGTACATGGAAGAGCACACGGCCCAGCGCCTGACCGGCTCGCCTCCCGGCTATGTCGGCTACGGCGAAGGCGGCCAGCTCACGGAAGCCGTGCGCAAGAAGCCTTATTCCGTTCTGCTGTTCGACGAGGTCGAAAAAGCCCATCCGAAAGTCTTTGATGTGCTTCTGCAAATCCTCGACGATGGCCGTTTGACCGACGGTCAAGGGCGGACGGTCGACTTCAAGAACACCGTCATCATCATGACCTCGAACTCGGGCATGGGCGGCGTCGACGGCGAGAAGTACGCCAAGTTGCTCGCGAAGGTGAACGCGCACAACGACACCGTCACGAATGAGGCCGAGAAGATCGACACCGTCGCGAAGACGGCGGAGATCAACAAGCTTTGGGACGAGGAGATCGACCTGATGGTCGGCGCGGCTTTAAAGGAGCGCTTCCGCCCGGAGTTCCTCAACCGTTTGGACGAGGATCCGCTGTCCAAGAACAAGTGGATCCGCGTCAATCGTCTGCGCCCTGAGGACATCGCCAAGATTGGGTCCATTCAGCTCAAGGAGTTCCAGCAGCTCCTTGCCGACCGGCACGATACTGACATCCTCTTCGACAAGTCCGTCGTGGACTTCCTCGCGGTCGAGGGTTACTCGCCCTTGTACGGCGCGCGACCGATGACGGCGGCCATTGAGAAGAACATTATCGACCCGCTCGCTCAGTGGATTCTTAAGGAGGCCGAGGCGGGCAAGAGCGATGTGCGCGGCGCTCAGATCAAGGTGACTTACGCCGACGGGAAGATCGTCTTTGCGGCGAGCAAGAAGCCGGAGAAGAACACGGCGCGCGCGACGGTTCAAGGCGCGTCCGAGGCCGTCGCGGCTGAGCTGTTCTCCCTCATCGAGCGCCTGTCGGGCGGCTTTGATGCTGAGGAGCCGACGGAGAATCTGTTCGACCAGCTCATGCGCAAGGCGCTGCCGGCGAAGGAAAATATGGCGGCG
>JAYTSX010000170.1:0-6148 GCA_043745445.1 Elusimicrobiota bacterium | reverse complement strand
ATGCCCCGAGTACGGCCAGGTGTTCGAGCTCGAATGAGCGAGTTCGACCTGCTCGTCATCGGCGGCGGGGTGACCGGCGCGGGCGTCGCGCGCGATGCGGCTCTTCGAGGACTGCGGGTCTGCCTTCTCGAACGCGGCCAGCCCGGCGGCGCCACGACCGCCGCCTCGACCCACCTGATCCACGGCGGTGTGCGCTACCTGCTGTATGACCGCCTCACCACGCATTCCTCCTGCTGGGACTCGGGGCATATCGTGCGGACCGCGGGCGACCTCCTCACGCGACTGCCGATCGTCTGGCCGGTTTATGCGGGACACACCCGCGGCTTGGAAACCGTGGAGACCTTGTTTGAGCAGTATGACCGCTTCCAGCCGATGAAATTCGGACGCCCGCACCTGCGCCTGACCGCGGAGGCCGCCTTGCGTGTCGTGCCGGGCCTCGCTCCGGAGGGCTTGCTCGGCGCGCTCGTGTTCGATGAGTGGTGGGTCGACGCGGAAGGTCTCGCGCGTCGAACGCTCGACTCCGCGCGCAAAGCCGGAGCCGAGGTGCTGCTCGAAACGCCGGTTACTTCCGTGCTCAAGGACGGTGCTCGGGTGACCGGCGTACGCGCCGGTGGACGCGAACTGCGCGGCAAAGTCACGGTCAACGCCGCGGGCCCGTGGATCGATAAGGTCTCCACGCTCGCCGGCGTGCGCATGCCTCTTCGCCTGATGAAGGGGACGCATTTGATTTACAAGGACAAGGCCCTGAGTCCCGTCGGCCTTTTGCTTGAGGCCGAGGACCGCTCGCGCTATGTCTTCGTCGTGCCGTCCCCCCTTGGCACCTGGGTGGGCCCGACGGACATGCCCGGCCCCGACGATCCCGACACGACGCGCACCAGCGCTGAAGAGGTCGCCTACCTCACTCGCTCCGTCAGGCGCTATTTCAAATCCTGGCCCGAGCGGCATGATTCGACCATCGTCGGCTCCCGTCCCATTCTGGGCCAGCCCGGCGCGGAAAAACGACTGTCGCGGGACTTCGAGGTCTTCGATCACGAGGCGCGCGACGGAGTCCCGGGCCTGCTCACGATCGGCGGCGGCAAGATGTCGGACTACCGGGTCATGGCCGAAGCGGTCGTCGATGCGGCCTGCCTCAAACTCGGTTCGAGCGCCCCGTGCCGGACCCATCTGCTGACCTTGGACGGCAAACCCGTCGGCGATATTCCGGATTGGCCGCACCCGAACCCGAAACTGAAGACCTTCCTCCGCGCCAAGCCGTTGCTGCGCGAACTGCACGCGTTGTCTTATCTCGGCGCGGGCATGGCCTCACATCTCGCGCGGCGCGCCGCGGGCCTGACCCCGATCGGCGACGAAGCCGAGTTCCGCCGCCGCTACTCCTAGTAAACGCCTCTTTCCTGGTACCAGGGCACGCCGCGCAACGAGGGCTTCAGGCAGTCCACGAAGACCACGATCCGGTCGTCGGTGAACACATACCCCCAATGGCCGGTCCCTTTAAGGCGGGAGCCGTCCACCTGGCCGTCACGCAGAATCGTGGGGGAGTACACCTCGACCTTGTTCGATTCATGGCCGCACAGCGGCAGGTCCAGCACGGGGATATCACCCAGGTATTTCGGCACGAGGCTCTCGAGCTTGGCGGGGATTTTTTGCTCGGTCTTGGTGTAGTCGGCCAGGCGCGTCTCGATCTGCGCCAGGGCGGAGCGCACGCGATCCTCTTTGACCTTCGCCTCGTTGGCGCTGGTCTCCTTGTCGAAATCGGCCGCCGCCTCGTCCTTGGCGAACAGACCGGCGCAGCCCGCCGTCAGAAACACCACGACCGCCGTCAAAATGAGATTTTTCACGCGCCACCTCCACGCAATATCGTGCCGCCGCCGATGACTTCGTCGCCTGAGTAGATCACGGCCGCCTGCCCAGGCGCAGGCGCGCGCTGAGGTTCATCAAACCGCACCGTTGCCGTTCCATCAGCATTCAGTTCGATCGAAGCCGCCGCAGGAGTATGCCGATGCCGAATCCGAACTTCCGCCCGGAAGGCTCCCCCCTTTCGTTCGCCGTTCCAAGTCAAGGCGCCCACGGTGATCGACTGTGTCTGTAGTTCATCGACGCTGCCCACGATGACTGCATTCGCGGCAGCGTCAATTCGCACGACATACCGCGGCTCCGGTCCCGACAGGCCAAGGCCCGAACGCTGCCCGATCGTGTACGACGCGAGCCCCGTATGGCGGCCCAGTTCCTTGCCCGATCGGTCGCGGATCGGCCCAGCGACGATGCCGGGCGCCTCCGCGTCCGCGTGGGCGGCGACGAAGCCGCGCACATCGCGATTGGGCACAAAGCAGGTCTCCATACTCTCGGGCTTGTCCGCAGTCTTCAAGCCCAACTCCCGCGCCTTCGCACGAACGGCGTCCTTGCTGAGCGAACCGACGGGAAATTCCGCGCGCGCAAGCGCCTTCGCGTCGAGCGAATAAAGAAAATAGCTCTGGTCCTTGCCCTGCTCGAGAGACTTCAAAAGTCGTCCGTTTTGGATCCGGGCGTAATGCCCGGTCGCGACCGTATCGCAGCCCCAGGCCTCGGACAAAGCGAGGAGGTGGCCGAACTTGAGCGAACGGTTGCATTCGACGCAGGGATTGGGCGTCGTGCCGCCGAGGTAGGCGTCGAGATAAGGGCGAATGACCTTTGAAGCGAAGATCTCGGCCATGTCGGAGACATAATGGGCGATGCCGATGCGTTCGGCCACGCGCTTGGCGTCATCGACATCCGCGGGCGAGCCGCAGCAGCCAAATCCAGTCTCGGCTCGGGCCAGGAGCTTCATCGTGACGCCGACGGCCTCGTCTCCGCGCTCATGAACGAGGGCCGCGGCGACCGAGGAATCGACGCCGCCGCTCATCGCGACGAGCACGCGCTTCTTGCTCACGCGGGCACCGCCGCGGCGCGAAGCTTCTCGACGGCCTTGGGTAAAACGGAGAGCAATCGATCGGCATCGGCATCGGTGCTGCCCCAACCGACTGACACACGGATCGAGGCGGTCGCGAGATTGGGAGTCACGCCCATGGCGGTCAGCACATGGGACGGAGTCGAAGCGCCCGACGAGCAAGCCGGCCCGCTCGAGACGCAGATGCCCTCAAGATCCAGCGCGACCACGAGGTGATGTCCGTCGATTCCGTCAAAGCTGAAATGCGCGGTGTTAGGCAGGCGCAGTTCGGGATGGCCGTTGAGCCGCGCGCCTCGTACGCGCAGCAGCCCCGCCTCGATCTTCTTGCGAAGCGCCAACGCATGCGGAGCGGCCGCCTCAAGTTGGCGTCCGGCCAGCTCACAGGCGAGGCCGAAGCCCACGATCGAGGCCACATTCTCCGTGCCGCCGCGGCGGTTCTTCTCCTGATGACCGGTCACGAGCGGCGCGAGACGCACGCCGCGCCGGACATACAGCGCGCCGACGCCTTTGGGCGCGTTGACCTTATGACCGGAGATCGCGATCAAATCGACGCCGAGCGTCTTCGCGTCGATCTTGAGCTTGCCGAGGGACTGCACGGCGTCGGTGTGGACGAGGGCGCCCGCGGCGCGGGCCGCGGCGGCTAGGTCCGCGACAGGCTGAAGGACGCCGGTTTCGTTGTTGGCATGCATCACGCTGACAACGGCAGTCGCGTCGTCGAGCATAGCCTTAAACTCATCCATGTTCACGATGCCGTCGGCGCCGCAACCCGCCTCAAGAACCTCGAGGCCTCGGCGGCGCAACTGGCCGCCCAGCACGCGGATCGCATCGTGCTCGATCTTCGTCGTGACGACCTTGCGGCGCTTGCCCTTGGTCTCGTCGAAAGCCTGCCAAGCCCCGCCCGCGATCGCGAGCGCGTCGGACTCTGAGCCGCAGGAGGTGAACACGACTTCGCCTGAATCGGCGGCGCCGAGCAAGGCCGCGACTTGCTCGCGCGCGCGTTCGACAGCCGCGCGCGCGCGCTGGCCGACGGAGTACACCGAGTTCGGGTTGCCGTAGTTGTCGCGCAGCCAGGGCAGCATCGCGTCAACGACCTCCGGCCGGATAGGCGTGGTCGCGTTATGGTCGAGGTAGGCCGTCACTGTCCGAAACCGAATCCTTTGAAGAGATCTTCCGAGCCCGCGGCCGGAGCCGCCTCGCCGGCGGCCTTAGTCTTATCGACAGGCTTGGGCGCCTCGGCGCCCGGCAACGGCGGAGCCTTCGCCGCGCCCTTCGAGGTCACGGGCGAAACGACGGTCTTGCGCACGCCCTCGGAGAAGATGATGCGGCCGTTCTTGCGGTCGTAGAACAAACGAAATTGGCTTTGCTTCGTCTGGGGCTCGTACGCCTTGCCGAGGTTGTCGCGCTCCTGCTCCCAGCCCGGGTTATAGAGCATGCGCCCGCGAATGTCGACCTTCTTGCCCAAGATGGGAAGGCTGAACCGGATGCGGTAAAAGCCGTTCGTATCGGAAACGCCGGGGTCGAAGGAGCTGGTCGCGAAGCCCGAGGGACGGGCCTCGCCTTCCTCGAGGGTGTTCTCGCCGCTGGCGACCGCGCGCACGACTACGCCTTGAACGGGATTGTCCTGATAATCGGTGATCACGCCCTGAATGTATCCGTCTAGAAACTGGGTCTTCTTGGCGGTGGAGAAAAGCAGGAACTCGGAGGTACCGGTCAGTTTCTCCGTGATGGAGAGGTCGACGATGCGGCCCTCGGCAAAGTCCTCTACGACGACATTTTTGTTCGAGGGTCCGCACGCGACGAACAGCAGGGCCGCAAGGCCGAAGGCGACAGGGCGAAGGTTCCGCACGCCATATTCTATCATTGCGCGCCCCCTTGTGCCGGCGGCGCCGCCGACGGAGATTCCGGGTTTTCGCTATTACGGATAACTTCGGCCGGTACGGCCGAAGTTGCCACCGGCGTGAGCGCCTTCGCGTCCAGAACAGCGGTTGACGGCCCGGCCTCTTTCGCGTCCGGCTTCTTGATCGACCCGCTCTTGACGAAGATCACCACACGACGGTTCTTAGCCCGTCCCTCCGGAGTCTCGTTCGTGGTGATCGGACGATTGCCGCCGTAACCAACGGCGCCGAGGTTCGCCGCGGGCATTTTATACTTCTCGATGAGCAGGCGCGCGACGCTCGTCGCGCGCGCCGTCGAAAGCTCCCAGTTCGAGTCAAAATATTCGTTGTGGATGTTCTGTCCGTCGGTGTGACCCTCGACGAGGATCTCGTGAGTGAGCGCGAGCTTGGCTAGCGCGGGCGTCAGCATGGCGAGCTTGGAATCGATCTCGACCGTCGGCTCGGCGGCGCCGACGGCGAAAAATCCCGCGCCGCCCTGCTCCTCGATCGAGATTTTAAGACCGTCCTTGTCGATCTTGACCTCGCCCTTCATCTCACCCTTATCCATCATATCCTTGACGTCGGCGGCGGCCTTCTGGACGTCTTTGCTCAGCGCGGCGGAGAGGGCGTAAAGAATGACGAAGAAGCAGACAAGCTCGGTCATCAGGTCGGCGTAGCTGGCCATCCAGGGCGGCGCGGGATGGCCGACCTGGCATACCTTTGGGTCCGTGATGTCGATGAAGCCTTTCGGCGCGCGCATTGGCATCGTTTTTTATCCTTAGGCAGCAGCCGTCGGCGCTCCCGGCGCTCCCGGGGCCGGAGGCCCCTTCACGATGAGCCGCTGGGCAGGCGGCAGGTACGCCTTGAGATTGGCCTCGACGACGGACGGAGTGGCGCCGCTCTGGAGAAGGAGGACGCCGCGGATAATGATCTCTTTGATCAGCAATTCCTCTTCGGAACGCGCGCGCAGCTTGCCGCCCATCGGCAAGAAGATCAGATAGCCCGACCCCAGGCCGTAGAAGGCGGCAGACAGCGCCAGCGCCATGCGGCGCGGAACCTGGGCGACGTCGTCAATGGAGGACAGCATCATGATCATGCCCAGCACGGTGCCGATGATGCCGAAGGCGGGTGCGTAAGTGCCGAGCGCGTTGAGAATCTCGGCGCCTCCCTTATGCCGCTCTCGGATGAATCCGATCTCGGTCTCGAGCATGTTGCGGATGAATTCGTGGTCGGCCCCGTCCACGACGAGCTGGACGCCGCGGCGGAGGAAATCGTTTTTGATGGTCTTCAGGTCGGCCTGGAGCGCCAAGAAGCCTTCTTTCTTCGCCTTTTGCGCGAGGTTGACGAAGGTCAC
>JAYTSX010000169.1:0-6151 GCA_043745445.1 Elusimicrobiota bacterium | reverse complement strand
GCCCCGTCGCTGGGACGAGATACTTCGCGCGCAAAATCTTCAATAACTGGCCCATGTTGAGTTCGGGCACGATCACATGTTCGAATCCGGCCATGATGTCCCCGAGGTCGGGCGGCAGCGGGTTGAGGTGGCGCAGGTGGACGGCGGAGACGCTCTTGCCCGCCTTCTGAAGATTCTGAACGCCGGCCGTGATCGCGCCGTAAGTGCCGCCCCAGCCGATAACCAGGACCTTGCCTTTCTTCGCGCCGAGGATTTCGAGCGGCGGGATATCCTGCGCCGCCTTGTTGACTTTCGCGGCGCGCAGGCGCACCATGAGCTCATGGTTGTCGGGATCGTAGGAGATGTTCCCGGTGATGTTTTGCTTCTCGATGCCGCCCAAGCGGTGCTCGTAGCCGGGCATACCGGGCGTGGCCCACGGACGGGCCATCGTCTCGGGATCGCGCTGGTAGAGCTTGAAGTCTGCGACGGGAGGCAGCACCGCCTTGTCAAAAGGCTGCAGCTTCGCCGCGTCCGGCACCATCCACGGCTCGGAGCCGTTGGCGAGATAACCGTCAGTGAGCAGGAAGACAGGAGTCATGTACTTGACCGCAAGGCGCGCGGCCTCATAGGCCATGACGAAGCAGTCTCCCGGGGTCGCCGCCGCGACGACGATCGCCGGGCACTCGCCGTTGCGTCCGTACATCGCCTGAAACAGGTCGGCCTGCTCGGTCTTCGTCGGAAGACCGGTGGACGGGCCGCCGCGCTGAACATTGAGGATGATCAGCGGCAGTTCGGTCATAACCGCCAGACCGATGGCCTCGGCCTTGAGCGCGATGCCGGGGCCGGAGGTACCGGTCAGCGCCAGGTGGCCGGCGAACGCCGCGCCGATGGCGCTTCCGATCGCCGCGATCTCATCCTCGGCCTGGAAGGTCTTCACGCCGAAATTCTTATTCTTCGAGAGCTCATGAAGAACATCGGATGCGGGCGTGATCGGGTAGGACCCGTACCACAGCGGGCGGCCGCTGACGCTGGCGGCCGCGATAAAGCCGAGCGCGGTCGCCTCGTTGCCGGTGATGTTGCGGTATACGCCGGGCTTGATCGGAGCCTTGTTCACCCGGAAGTGATGCCCGAAGATCTCGGCCGTCTCGGCGTACGCGTTGCCGGCATGGAGGGCCTTGTGATTGGCCTCAACGAACTTTGGATTCTTCTTGAACTTGGCCTCGATCCACTTGAGCGTCGCTTCCATCGGGCGGTCGTAGAGCCAGTACATCATGCCGAGCGCGAAGAAATTCTTGCAGCGCTCGGTCTCCGTCGCGGTAAGGCCCATTCCCTCAAGCGCGTTGCGCGTCAGGCGCCCAAGCTCGACCGGAATCACGCGGAACTCGGACAAGGATCCGTCCTCAAGCGGATTGTTTACATAGCCAGCCTTCTTCAAGTTGCCGGCATTGAAGGTGTCCTTGTTCACGAGGATCATGCCGCCCTTCCTGACGTCCTTATAGTTGGCCTGGAGCGCGGCCGGGTTCATCGCCACGAACACGTCGGGCGCGTCGCCGGGGGTGAGCACCTGGCGCGACGAAAACTGAATCTGGAAGCCCGAGACGCCGGCGGTCGTGCCCACGGGGGCGCGGATCTCGGCGGGAAAGTCCGGGAAGGTGGCGAGGTCGTTGCCCGCGAAGGCGGTCGTCGTCGTGAACTGCATTCCGGTCAGCTGGATTCCGTCCCCGGAGTCGCCGGCGAAACGAATCACGGCGGACTCGATCTCCTCGATAGGAAGTTTTGAGACCTTCGGCTGAGTGGAGGTGTCGCTCATAGGGATTCTCCGACGGAAAAGTAGCGGCCGCGCGGCTCCGCTTCGCCTATTATAATCCCCTAACGCTAGCCAAAGTATTGATCTAAGTCAACTCTTGACGAGTCGGCGAGGGACCCGAGCGAAACGACTATTATTAGCGGGTGGGCGCTGACGGGGCCGTCGCTGCGGCGACAAGCTCGAGGAGGCCTTGGGCGGAACCCGCGGAGGAAGCCGCAGTCGCCGGATGAGGCGGCTGCACCGTGAGCGCGACGGTCGAAGTCGCAACCTCAAAGCGGGAAACGCGCGTCATGGGCGGAAGGAGCGATGAAAAGAGCCTGGTCCACACACGGGGCGTAGGAGCAGCAGGAACCGCGACTAACGGTGCACCCTCGTTCTTTGCGGCCTCACGCTTGGGCGCGCGCACCACGGGATTGTCCACGCGCCTCACAACGGCCGGGGCCCCGAAGCCGGCTTTCGAGGTTTCGGGTACGCTTCGCGGGGAGCGTCCGGCCGAGCGGTCGGAGTGATTCAACAGATCTGAAGGCATGCTTCCCGCGTCGGGGCCTTCGTCGCTCGACGCCGATTCGGCCATGCCGACAAGACTTCCGTAGGCGTCATCCTGACCAGCGCGCGCAGCCACGCGCACAAGCGCCAAAGTCATTACGAGCAATCCGGCGAGCAACAACCGCTTCATGCCGTAAGAATAGCCCGAGAGCCTGTCGCGCAGGAGGGACCGACGGGGCAACAACGAACGGGCAAGAGACCCTCTATTAAGGGGGTCCAACGGGAAGTTATCTTTGTCGCTTAAGCCGGATTGCGCAGCTCGAACATCATCGTCGTCGAGCCGCAGTCGATCATGTCGCCTTCCTTCAAGACAACGGAAGCCGTGACTTTCGCGCCGTTGACGACCGGGTAGCCCTCGGTGACGGCGACAAGGATATAGCCTTCCGGTTTGCGGTGCACCGAGGCCGCGACCTCGGGAGCCGAGCCGAACAGCCCGGAGCCTTTGATTTGAACCTGCACCCGGTCGGATTTCCCGATATAGGTGGACATGCCCTTAAGCTCGTACTCGGGGACATCCACGGCGCCCTTGATGATGCGAAGCCATCCCGACTGAGCCACGCCCTCGGGTTTGGCCGCGGCCGCGGACGCGGCCACCAGTTCCGCCTGCTTTTGCGGCGTCAGAACCATCGTCGCGTCGGACGAGGGCTGCGGCGCGCTATCGGCGAGCTCCGCTTCGTTCAGGAAAACAACCGCGTGCTTGGCCAGGCCCACGACATCGTTATGGTGCAGGCCCGACTTTTTTATTCGCTTCTCATTGACGAAGGTGCCGTTTGTCGACTCAAGATCCTCGACATAATAGCCGCCGCCTTCCATCGTCAGTTTGCAATGGTGACCGGAGATCGCCGGATTGTCGATGACGATGTCGTTATCAGGCTTGCGACCAATGGATATGGACTCCTTATCCATGGCGATTTCCTTAATGACGGCCGCGTTGAACTTCAGCAGCAGCTTCGGCATCAATGTTTCCCCTTAAAAAAGTTAACGTCCGAACAAGCGCGATACCAACTGCTTGACTCCGCCCCCACCGCCCGCGGCGGGGATTTTGGCGACCACGATCGCGATATTGTCGATTCCGCCGGCGGCGCGAGATTTGGCGATCAGCACTTCAACGATTTTCTGCGGGTCCTGAGATTCGGCGATTACGGCGGCGACGTCCGCGTCGATGACCATCTTCGAGAGGCCGTCGGTCGCGAGCAGCACGAGGTCCCCCGGAAGAAGCGGGTGATCGGCGACATCCACCTGTACGTCCTTGTCCGCGCCGAGGGCCCGGGTCAAAATATTCTGCTGGGGAGAGCGCGCGGCCTGGTCGGCGGTGATCTGGCCTCGCTTAACCTGCTCACCGACGAGAGAATGATCTTCGGTGAGCTGGGTCAGCTCGCCGCGGCGCCAGAGATAGAGGCGACTGTCGCCGACATGCGCGACGGTCAAGGACTTCGCGTCAACGATGGCCGCGACGACGGTGGTACCCATGCCCGCGTCCTTAGGGAACGCGCGCCCTTTTTCATAGATCATCGCGTTGGCCGTCTTAACGAAAAATTCAAGCTGGCGCGCGCGCGGAGTCAGTCCCGCTGTCCCGCCCTCAGGGACCAAGGTCTTCTCGCCCCCGATCATCTTGCGCGCGTACTCGACGACGGTCTTGCAGGCGATGTCGCTGGCGACCTCACCGCTGTTGTGCCCGCCCATGCCGTCGGCGACGACAAGCAGGCCGAAATCGGGTTCGACCGCGAAATTGTCCTCGTTGTTCTTACGCACACAGCCCGGATCGGACGTGCCGGCCAATTCGACCCTATCCTTGGTCTTCATGCGGGCTCCTGCGGATGCGGTTTCATCTTCATGGTCGCATCCGGGCTTTGGGTGGGCTCGATGCGCATCGTGCCGTTCGGATCACCCTCAGGCTGAGGCAAGGGGACCTTTACCGCGGGGCCGACGCCCCCATGCTGCGGCTGTTCGATGGCCATCGTGCTGAAATCGGACGGCGACGCGGGCATCGGCCCGGTCTGATCCGCTGCCTTCGGCGGCGCGATTGGCTTAAGTTTCAGTTTGTCGTTGAGACCGGGAATCGTGATCTCGGGCCCGATAGAAATGGTTTTATCGGATGCTGCGGGCTTCGGAGGCGGCGGCGCCATGACCGGCAGCGTCGCGACAGCCACAGGCGGAATCTCGGAGGTGATTGTCTTCTGCGCGGGCGCGGCCACGGGCACTTTGGCGACGGGCGGAGCGGCGGCCGCAACGGGCGCGCCTCCTTTAAGCACCGAGCGTATCATGGACGCGAACTCACCCCCGCGCTGAAAGCGGTCGTCCGGATTTTTCGCGAGGCCCTTGTCGATGACGGCTCGAAGCGCGGGCGGCAGGTCCGCCTTGACCGTGAGGATATTGGGATGCGGATCATTGGCGATCTGGAATAACAAAGTGCCTATCCCATCGCCTCCTTTAAACGGCTTCTCGCCCGTCGTCAGCTCAAACAGCGCGACCGCGAGCGAGAACAGGTCGGAGCGGCCGTCCACTTTCTTGCCGGCAACCTGCTCGGGGCTCATATAAGAAGGCGTCCCCATCACGGTGCCGGTCGCCGTCTTAGAAGAGGAGGTGATGCGCGCGATGCCGAAGTCGGCGACTCGGATCGAACCGTCTTTTAAAAGCATGACGTTGGCGGGCTTAATGTCGCGGTGGACGATGCCCTGCGCATGAGCGTAGTCGAGCGCGTCGGCCACGATCGCGACATACTCAAGCGCCTGCTCGATCGGAAGTAAGCCATCCTTCTGCCCGTACTTCACCAGATCATGGCCGTCGAGCAGCTCCATCGCGATGTAGGCGACGTCGTTCTCATCGCCGGCGTCGAAGATGCGGACAATATTGGGGTGATTGAGCGTTCCGGCGGATTCCGCCTCTCGAAAAAAGCGTTCTTTAACGGACTTCGTGCTTTCCCCATCGGAGCCTTCCTCAAGCATCATGGTCTTGATGGCAACCATGCGGTTGATCTTCGGATCGCGGCCCAGATAAACGACGCCCATGGCCCCGCGACCCAGCTCCTTTTCGATCTCGTAGCGGCCAAGGGTCGGCTTCGTCGCACCGCCGGCGATCATCACCGTGCCTTCCTTCTTGGCGCCGCCGACGGCCCCGAACACCGCGCCCTCGGACGCCTGCTTCAGCTTGGTGGCGCGCTCGACGACATCTTTGTATTTCGGATCCTTTGCGCCGATGTGCTCGAACACGGCGGCGGCCTTCGAGTACTGGCGCTTCCGCTCGAAATCCAGCGCCAAATTATAAAGAGTGTCCTTCATGTTGTCGTCAAGCGGGCAGAGCCGGAATTTCTCGAAGGCGATGTCGAGCATGCCCTGACCCTGGAAGGAAAGGCCGAGCATCTTATTCGTCTCGATCGCCGATGCCTCGACGAGCTCCTTGCCTTTTTCCGTGAGAAGAAAGCCTTTCGAGATGATGACGAGGTAGCCGGCCAGCAGCAGCACCGCGGGGTAACCGACCTTAAGCCACTGACCGTTCATGAACAGGTAGGTGCCGGCGCCAAGCAACCCAAGCACGAGGACGAGGCTGACGACCAGCCCCCACAGCGCCTTCATCCGCGGAAGGATCGCCATGATGAACAACCCGATGAGCACAAGCAACCCGAGTTCGGCCTTCTCGGCCCACACCGGACGGGTCAGGAACTTGCCGTGCAGGACGTTCTCAATGACGTTGGCCACGATCTCCATCGACGGAAAGCTTTGCGCGACGGGCGTGACGAACAAGGTCGCGATGCCCGTGGCCGTCGGGCCGATGATCACGATCTTATCCTTGAATAGTTCGGGGGCAAGCGGCTTGTCGGAC
>JAYTSX010000168.1:0-23331 GCA_043745445.1 Elusimicrobiota bacterium | reverse complement strand
TCCGCATTTCCTCCAAGGATCTCGAGGAATTACAAGCTATCGCTGTTGCGGAAGGCATCCCATACCAGACCCTCATGGGAAGCGTTCTCCACCGATATGCATCGGGACGCCTTGCGGCCAAATGAGGCCGAACCAAGCGCTTTTGCCGACGCGCGCCTTCTTTAGGGAGTTCCTGTAGCGCGCGCGGCACAGCGTATCGTTAGGGCCACAAGGGGAACCATGAAATCACTCATTACTATCATCATGTTGGCGTTCTCAACGAGTGCGTGTAAGAAGGCCGAATCCCCCTCAGGAACCATCAACGATGCCCAAAAAAAGGCATTGGCACTTGTTCAGAAGAATTGCGAAGCCGGCGACGCTAAGCATTGCGTCGCCCTCGCTGTTGCCTATCAAGAGGGACGATTTGCCGAGAAGAACCCGGCCGAGGCTCTGCGGCTTTATCAAAAGTCGTGCGACATGAGTTACGCTGCCGGTTGCGCTTTTCTTAGCCTGGCTTACCTCCAAGGAGTAGTCGTCGGCAAGGATCCCATTAAGGCGCACGAACTTGCACGAAAATCATGCGAGATGGGATCTAATGAGGGCTGCTCATACCTCGGCATCACCTATCATCTCGGGGAAGGCGTCGCTAAAGATGAAACGAAGGCCGCCGAGTTCTTCCAAAAATCGTGCGACATGTCCTATCCAACCGCCTGCTTCGTGCTCTCCGGTTGGTATAAAGAGGGAGTTGTTGTTGGCCGGGATATCGATAAGAGCAAGGCGCTTCTTCGTAAATCCTGCGACCTGGGTTTCAGTGATGCCTGCAAGTGTGCCGCGGGCGATGTTGGGTTGTGCCCGGGAACGGCAAAGCCATCGGAAAAATAGCATGTGAGCCTGAATTTGAAATTATTGGGCCCTAACCATCGGATAGAGCGGCCGGCCGCCTCGTTTGGGTGGACAGTTGAAGCGGCCGCCGCTCATCCTCAGCGTTAAGCGACAGATGAAAGCGAATTTAAACTATCCGCTTTCTGCTGGTGAGGCTACGATGAATATCTTCAGACTGCTGTTTGGGATCCTCCTGCTTTCGGCAATCCCGCCGAAGTCGTTTTGCGCCGATTTGCCGGCTGATCCGAACAAGAATCCCCAGATGCAAACCCTCACCAATGCCGCGCACCATCTTATTCAGGAAAAGAAATTCTCGGCCGCCATCGAAAAGTGCGATGCGGTCATTTCAGCTTTCAAGTCGTATTATGGAAACCAGAAAGTGAAGGTGTATTCCGGTCGCACCTCCGTCGAACATTTGGCAAACCTCCTCACAGCGGCAAAGGCGAATAATCAACGCGCCATTTCCATATCTCCAGTTTGGCCGGAAGCATACTTCCTGAAAGGTTATGCCTTGCAAGACCTTGGCCGTATTCCCGAAGCGAAGGAGGCAATCAAACTCGCGGCGGAGATGTCCCCGTTCAACGCCCACTATAGGTCGGAACTCGGCGAAATATATTTGCGAGAGAAGGATTGGCCCAAAGCCCAAAAGGCCTTCGAGATCGCCGAAGATGACGCCCAACTCGCGCCTGATAATTCAAAATTCAAAGAGCTAGGGGTCGCTCGCCGGGGTTTGGCCTATGTTTTCGTTGAGCTCGGAGAATTGCAGAAAGCGGAAGACAAGTATCTGGAATGTCTTAAGGCCGATCCTAACGATAAAAGAGCCGCCCAAGAACTCAAGTATGTTCGCGGGCTGCAAGCGAAGGCGAAATCTAAATAGCATCCGGCACTCGGCTGCCTCATTTTGAACTCTTCCCGGGAAGAATCGGCGGAAATGTCTGAAGGTTAAACGGTATGCCCAGCTCCCTCAACTCATTCGAAGACTTCGACCTTCTCCTCACCTCGGCCCGCGCCGAGCTTGAGAAGATGTCCGCCGCCGAACCCAACGACGGCGCCATCGCCTCCGTCTCCCGCCAGCTCGCCACGCTTCACGCCTGGACCCGCGGTGGCCGCTGCCCCGCCCAAAACGAGAAAGACCAGCTCAACTTCGGCGCCATCGCCAGCCGCGAGCTCGATGACTACGCCGTCGCCCAAGATCTGTACGCCCTCTCGAGCTTCGTGATCTGGTGGGGCGAGAAAAAGCCGTACGCATAAACCCCTCGACAGACGCCCTCTTCCGGCTTAAACTCAAGAGATGGCGCGTCTGAACCTAGTCCTTGCTGTCTTTTACATCGCGAGCCCCGCCTGCGCCGGCAAGCTCGACCTCGATCTATTCGGGAATGTCCGCCAAAGCTTCAGCCGCCCGCGCCCAGCGACGATTCCCAAAGGCGAGCTGTGGCGGCCCGGAGACCCGCGCTACGCCCAAGGCGAGTCCCTGACGGTTCAAAGCATCGCCGCCGGCGGTAACGCCGGGCTCGGCATGGCCGGCTTTGCTCAGAACATCGGCAACGCCGGTAAAAGCCGCGAGTCCGCGGCGGTCTCCGCCGGCTTCGGCGCCGCCGCGCTCGTCGGCCTGTGGCGGACTTGGAAAATCTGGCATAACCCCGACGAGAAATAACGGATGCTCTTCGCCCTGATCGCCGCCGCCGTGGTCTCGACCGCTCCGGTCCTTTCTCCGTTCGAGTTCAAGGTTCACCCTGATTCGGCCACCTGGACTGTCCAGCCCGTCGGCACGCCCGAAGATACGGCGCACTACGAATTGAAGGCTTTGCGCGTCCTTGAGAACGGCAAGTTGATCCAGGAGATCGTGTTGGAGCATACCGAGGTTCTGTACATCAACGCCGGCTGGATCGAAGTCGAGGATTACGACTTCGACGGCCTGCATGATCTCTATATAGCGACGATCGGTGGTAGCGGTGGCGTCCCGGGCTTTCTGCTGCGCTTCGATCCGAAGACGAGGCGTTTTCGCAAACCCGTGAGTCTGTCGAACACCGACCTCGATCCCAAGAAGCGTCTCGTCCACATCGGTTGGCGCTGGGGCTATTGCTGCGGCTGGGATAAGGAGGTTCGTTTCATCCCTGGCCAGGACGAACCGATCGTTCTCAGGAGCTGGGACCGCTCCCGCGAGAACATCGACTCATCCATCATCGAGACCATCGAAGAGCGCGACGCGAAAGGCAAGATGAAGTTGCTCTGCCGCAACGAGCTGGAGGATTCGGTGGAGCAGCCCGTGTTGCGCGTGCTCGAAGGCGACCTCAAGCGCTGCCTGCGCGAAAGGGAAAATTAAAGCAGACCTTGACTTTTTCGTATATTTATAATGTTCATTGTAAATGAACACGGCTAAATAATGAACGAAATCATCGAAAAATGCATTAAACAGCTAAATTCAATCAATCTCCAGGCCTCAATAGAGGTTGAACTCGGAAATCGCTTCGATTTCCTACTGACGATCAACCCCGAATTTCCCCTCGTCATGATAGGCGAAGTAAAGAACAGGGTCGAGAGCCGGGCTCGAGCGATGGATGTTGCCGCGCAGTTGAAGCGAATCGGTGATCGTGCCGGTGAGCTCATGCTCTTTTGCGATTGGATTTCGCCCAGCGCGGCTGCGGAGATGCGTTCCCAAGGCGTGAACTATGTCGATGCTTGCGGGAACATTTTCATCCGGGTGCCGCCATACATTCTGATCAATGTGCAGGACCCGAAGATGTTGACGGCGCCCCTCCGCGAGATGGCGCGAAGATCGAATGTGTCGTTGGGTACGGCGCACATCGTCGTCGCTGAGCTGGAAAAGAAAGGCTGGCTGCTTCCACGAAAGGACGGCCGTAAGATTGGTGATTGGGATTCTCTATTCGACACCTTCGTGAAAGGCTACGGGCTGAAGCTGAGGCCGTCGTTGGTCCTCGGAAAGTACCGACACTTTCTGCGCAACCCCGATGAGTTGGTTGAATCCTTGGCTCGACGATTGAACGGCGCGGGAAGCAAGTGGGCGCTGGCCGGAGGGATCGCGTCGAAGCAACGCATGCTGTACCTTGAACCTGACGAGGTCTCACTTTTTGTCGACGAGGTCGGCTTCGCGGCGCTCAGGCAGGAAAAAATGTCGAGCGACGAAACGGAGGGCAATCTGACCTTGTTTCGCCTATACTCGGAATCGTTGATCGATGAAGCGAGCCCCAGCTTTTCCTCCCGGCCCGTTACAACAATGTTCCTGGTTTACGCCGAGCTCATCCATGATGGCCGGCCTCGCGAGTTGGAAACCGCAAAAATGATCTACGAGCAGGTGATCAAAAGAGGCCAGATCTTGGACGACCTGATTAAGGCCGTTTTGGAGGATGTTGTGCGGGTGTCGATCGCGAACGCGGCCGTCCCCGTTGTGGTAGGAGCCTCGTCGATGCGAAATTCATTGTGAATCCGAAAGTCGAGCACCGACTGCAGCGCGACGAAGCGATCATTGATCTTATCCCGTTCGGTCTGGAGTGCGCGCCGGACGGTGAGTTCGCGTGGCCCGGCTCGGGCAAGATCATGAATGTGCGGGGTTATCGGGACGCGTGCGGGGCGGCCTCGAACGCGCGGACTTCAGTGCAGGCTCGTAAAAGCGGCTAGCTGCGAGAGGCTTTCGCGTCCGCGCGTTCGCGCTTCTCGAGGACGCGACGATGAGCTGGCACGAGGATCAACGCAGCCGCGAACATGAACTAGTGGCTGGGAGCCGTGGTGGTCTTCGCGTCGACGGTGAGCGTGAGCTCGACGGGGGCGTCGCCGCGCAGGACGGTGATCGTGATCGTCTGGCCCGGGATCATCTTGGAGAGGATGGCCGCGATGTGGCCGGCGGCTTCCTGGCCGCCCTCTTCGATCATCTGCTCGCCGATGCCGATGAGCAGGTCGCCGCGCACGAGGCCGGCCTTTTCGGCGGCGGAGCCGTGGCGCACATACTCGATCTCGAGGCCCGCGTCGGGCGAGAGCGGATCGGAGAGGTTGGCGATGATGCCGAGCGAAGCCGTGGCGATATTGCCTGTGTGCGCGAACTGCTCCATGACATGGTGGACCTCGGGGGCTTGAATGGAGAAGCCGAGGCCCTCGGAGCCGCCGGACTCGGTGCGGATCTCGGTGTTGACGCCGATGACCTCGCCCTTGTCGTTGAAGAGCGGGCCGCCGGAGTTTCCGGGGTTGATCGCGGCGTCGGTCTGCAGCTTGCGGACATACATGCTACCGCGGCCGTCGAGGCCGCTGACCACGCCCTTGGAGACGGTGAACGGAAGACCGCGCGGATAGCCGATGGCGGTGACTTCCTCGCCTTCGCGCGGGGCGGTCTGCGCGAGCTTGACGGTGGGCCAGGGCTTTCCGTCGGGGCGCTGCTGGAGCTGGACGATGGCGAGATCCTTGTCGTGGTTGACAGCGAGAACTTTTGCTTTAAGCTCGCCGTTGACGCCGGGCACGCGGGCGTTGACGATGTCTCCGGGCTTCTTGTCGCCGACCACATGGCCGTTGGTGATGAACACGCCTTCCGGCGTGAGGATGAAGCCGGAGCCGATGGCGTAGCCTCCGGGCATGTGCACGATCACATTGACGACGGCGGGTTTGACGCGGGCGACCATGTCGGCGCGGGATTCTACAGACGCCGTGTCGGCCGCGGCGGCAACGACGGGAGTTGCGTCCGTCGCGACGGCCTCGGCTTTCTTGTTCTTCAGCTGTTCGATCACGGTGGCGACCGGGGCGCGGTAGGAGGCCTGGTCGGTGTTGGTCGTCCCACCGTTGAACATCGAAAGGCTTGCGCCGAGCATCATGACCGCGATGAGGGCCTTGGTGCCGTTCTTAATGCGGAAGGCACGCTCCTTGCGGGCCGACAACCAGCTATGAACAAGGGAAGCCACGCCGATCAGGCCGGCGATGAGGGTGAAGGCGGCGCCGGTGAGCGGAGAGAAGGTCATCGCGACCAATATTCCGCCGATGGTGACGAGGTTGAAGATCATGTGGGCGATGACCGGGGCGGTCAGGCCGCGGCTCTTGTAGGCGGTGTGCGCCAGGAACATGCCGAGGATGAGGTTGAGGGCGAAGACGAACGGGCTGAAGCCCCAAGTCGCGAAGTGGGCGACGGCGAAGTTGACGGAGGAGAGCGCCGCGGCGATCGGGAAGGCGAGGTGGGAGAGGAAGTCGCCAAGCCGAAGGACTTTCTTGGCGCCGCCGACGGCACCGGCCGCGTCGGGCAGGCCGTCGATCATGGAGGAGATCCAGCGCGTGAAAGGCTTGACCGCGGCCAGGAGCAGGAAGGTCAGCCCGAAGCCGAATAAGCGGTAAGTGATTTCTTCCATGGTGACGGCCATCGGCAGGTTGATGCCGAGAAAGGTCACCGGCGAGTTGGCGAGGCCCGCGACGATTTCGTTGGGGCCGTACTTTGTGAGCAAGGCGATCCGGCCGAAGCCGTGGAGGGTGGCGTCGGAGAGGTACTGCGGCCACGGGAAGAGGTCGAGGACGGGGCGCAGGGTCATGTTGAGGAGCGCGCCGATGCCGACGAGGTGGAGGCCTTGCTTCAGCCCGAAGCCGACGCGCTGCTTGAAATTCATCGGCTCGGTCAGCGGGCCGCCAAACTCGTCGACATGTAATTTCCGATTCGCCTGCGCGAGGCTCAGGCGGTTGTTGATCGAGGCCTTCAGGCCGGTCCGCGTGATCTTGATGTCGCCGGCGGAAACGGGGGTCCCGTCGTTCGCCGTTTCCTTCTCGGAGGAACCGTCGAAAGTCTTGTCGGCGTCGGCTTTCTCGGACTCGGAGGAAGAGGCCTTTTCGGCGGCGGTCTTGCGGCCGAGCATTGAGGCGAGGCGCTCGGTCCAGGTTTTCTTGGCGACGGGCGCGGCGGCCTTGGGGGCGTCGTGCATCTGGGGCCGGTCCTTGACGGCGGCGGACTGGACAGAAACGGTCAGGGCGACGGCAACGGCAACGGCCGTGACGGGCTGGAGGGCGGGGGTAACGGCGGTTTGGCCGACGACGGGGGAGGGAGCGAACGCGGGAGCGGAAAAGCTCGAGAGAGACGCGGCGCCGATGCCGAGCGCGGGCGTCATCATCATCCCGGCGGCGGCGGCACCGACCGGCGTGATGGGCATAGAGCCTGTTTCGCCGATGGCGATATGAATGGCCTGCGCTTGCACCCCTTGAGGCACGGAGCCCAGGAAGAGGGCGGCGGCCAGGATGGTGGACAGGGCGCGGCGGGGGGAAATCTTCATAGCGTAAGTGTAGCCGTTCACCGTTGTTTTGACCGGGGCCGGAGGTCCCAGGCAGCGGACTTCTTTAGCCCCTCTTGAGGGGACCCGATGGACCCCCCCTTCCTTAATTGGGTTACGACCGCTATAATCCCTGCCATGGCGACCACGACCGTTCGGGTCTATGAGTACGCGAAATGCTCGACCTGCCGCCAGGCGCTCAAATTCCTCGACGCCCGGAAAACGGACTATCAGGCGATACCGATCGTGGACCAGCCTCCAACGATGGCCGAGCTGAAGGCCATGCTTGGATTTACGGGCGACCTGCACCGGCTGTTCAATACCTCCGGGGTCGTGTACCGCGAGATGGGTCTTGGCGAAAAGCTCAAGACAATGACCGAGGCCGAGGCGCTCGCGCTGCTGTCCAAGAACGGCAAGTTGATCAAGCGGCCTTTCGTTCTGCTCAAGGACCGGGGCCTGCTCGGTTTTAAAGAAGAGGAATGGAAAGCCGCCTTCCGTTCCTGACGCGCTGGAGCGCGCGGCGCTTTGACGCCGCCGTCTTCGCGCTCGCCCTCGCCGCGCGCTGTGCGGCGCTGGGGTTGTTCCTGGCTAAGGGGCTCGGCGACGCGTACGGCCGTGACCTGTACTTCAACCTCGCGCTGTCCTGGCTCGGCCGGGCGCCGATGCCGGATTTCGACGCGACGCACCCGCCGCTTTACACTTTACTGGTCGCGGGCATACTCGGTCCGCTGGGCACGTCGAGCCAGCTGCCGATTCTGATTATGCACGTTTTGGTCGGCGCCGGTACGGTGGTGCTCTTGCGACGGATGGGTGCTTATTTATTCGACGACAAAACCGCCCGGCTGGCCGCGCTGTGGCTGGCGCTCGATCCGGCCGTGATCTTCTTCACGCCTCAGCTGCAGACGGAAACGGTGTTCATCGCGATGATCGTCGCGTTTTTCCTGGGGCTGTTCGCGCTATGGGACAAGCCGCTCACATGGCGGCATGCCGCTCTCGGCCTCTGGGGCGGACTGTGCGTCTCGTGCCGTTCGGTGTTCGGGGCGTTCCCCGCGTTTTTGTTTTTTGCGATGTGGCGTTCAAAAGGATTTCTGCGCGCTTTGCTCTTCTGTCTCATTCTCGCTCCGGGCTGGTTCCTTCCGTCGGCGGTGTGGACCGGGCGCAATTACCGTAAATACGGCCAACTCGTCCCGCTCGCCGGCCAAATGGGCTGGACCTTATACGAGGGCTTCACCCTCGACCGCGAGGTCGTGCGCAATCACCCTCTGCAGATGGGCGCCGAGGCCAAGGCCCTGGGACTCGGCGGGCGCGAAATCGGCGGTTACTTCTTTGAGAAGTGGAAGGCTGAGGTGCGGGAGAAACCGTTTCAATCCGTCATGATCATCGCCGGCAAAGCGGTCCTGTATTGGCGGCCGTGGCTGTACGATCCGTACACGGGCTGGCAGCGCGCCGTCATGGGCGCGTATTTCACGGTCCTATTCGCTTTTGTTTTGCTCGGCGCGAGGGCGACGGCGTCCTCGGACGCGCCGTGGGGCGCGGTGTGGGCCGTGCTCGCCTATCACACCGCCGTGCACGCCGTTTTCCTAACGACCTTGCGCTACCGCGTCCCGCTCGAGCCTTTCCTATGCCTGCTGGCCGCGGCGGGTGCCGCGCCCTATCTGAATCGAAGAGCCACTCGTGCGTAAGAAAGCCTCGGCTGTCGCGCGCACTCCGTGGTTCTGGGCCTTCGTGGCCGCCGTGTCCGTCGCCGCGCTTCTGCGCTTTGTGGCGCTCGGCTACGGCTTGCCTCATACCTACAACGCCGACGAGCCGCACCTCGTCAACATGGCGGTCTCGTTCGGGAGCGGAAGCCTCAGACCGCACTCGTTTAAGTATCCGACCTTGTGGCCGATGCTTTTGTCCGGACTCTACGGCCTGTGGTTCGCGTTCTGGTCGGTGTTCGGCCTGCGCAAAGGCCCGCTCGATTTCGCGGCCCTATACGGATTCGAGCCGACGGGCTTCTACTTCATCGCGCGCTTCGTCGCGGCGCTGTCCTCCTTCGCGGCGCTGGTCTTCGTCGCGGGAGCCGAGCGCGACGGGGAAAATGCCTCGCGCTGGCCTTACGGCGCCTTCATACTCGCCTGCTCGCCGGTGCTCGTGGATCTCGCCCACATGGCCAAGCCGGACTCCTTCATGCTCGTGCTCGTCGCCGGAGCGTGGTTTTGCGCCGCGCGGTTTCAAGCCGCGGGCGCGCGCGGCTGGCTGTACGCCGCGGCGGCGTTCATCGGAGCCGCGTGCTCGACGCAATACACGGCGGCTCCGGCCGCCTTGATCGTGCCTCTGGCTTGGCTTTTGCGTGACGGAGGACGGCCGCCGTTTGCCTGGCTCGTTCAGTCGGTCTTCTTCGCCGCGGGGGCTTTCTTCGCGGGCTCGCCGTTTATCGCGATCGACTTTTCCCGCTTCGTCGCGGATTGGAAGGACTATGCCGACCTCGGCCGTCTGCGCCCGCACGACGCCGCCGCGATGGCCAAAGTCGTGGCCTACAATCTCTGGACCTACGGCGGCGAGGGCTCACCCGCGGGCGCGGCTGCCGTCCTCGGCCTTGGGCTCCTGTTGTGGAAGCGCGCGCGTCGCGCGTTATTTCTCGCCGTCCCGATCGCGGCGTATGTCATAGTGCTCGCGTCAAGCCCCGACGGCGGCTGGCAGCGCTACCTGATGGGCGTGTTCCCGGCCTTGGCGCTGCTCTCAAGCGAGGGGCTTTCTCTGCTAGGCGGGACGAATCACTGGAGGCGTGCCGGGGTCGCGGTGCTCGTCGTCGCTCCGGGACTGTTCCTGTCCACGCGGCTTGTCGCCGAGTTGGCCTTGCCCGACACGCGTGCCCAGGCCGAGACCTGGATCAAGGCAAACGTACCCGCAGGCGAACCGATTCTGCTTGATCTGCCGCACGCCTCGCCGCGCGCGATCCCGTCAAAGGAGCAGTGCCTTGATCTCGCGCAGCGCACCGCCGCCGCGGGCTCGCCGCGCTCCCGCTTATGGCGGGCGATGGCCGAGCGTCATCCCGGCGGTGGCTACCGCATCTATCGCGTCCAGCGCTCCGCCGGCGAGCTGTTTTCTTCGCCCAAGCACGTGGCCGCTTCACAGGCTGATGGCGACTTTCTCGACGTGCGGCCGGGCCTCGATCCCGTGCGCGCCGTGCGCGCCAACTGGGTTGTGACCTCAAGCATCGGCGCTGACCCGCGCCGCGCTCGCGAACTCGCCACCTTCTTCACCGAGCTCGCCGCCGGCGCGGATCTGGTGAAGGAGTTCCCGTTCGAGCCCGGCAAGGTCGCCGGCCCGTGGCTGCGCGTCTGGAAATTGCGGCGGTGAAAAAAAAGATACTCATCACGGGCGCCGCCGGCTTCATCGGCAGGCGTTTGGCGCTTCTTCTCGCCGATCAATACGCGGTCCGGTGCCTGGTCCGTGACGCTCTGCGTGCGAAGCCTCTTCTTCCGTCTTCAGTCGAGCTCGTCCCGGGCGACATGACCGACGCGGCCACTTTAAAGGCCGCGGTGAGGGGGGTCGAGGCCGTTGTGCATCTAGCCGCGCTCAAGAGCGACGAGCCCGACATCGTCGCGGTCAACGTTGGGGGCGCCCACAATCTCGTCGCGGCGTGTAAAGCCGCCGGGGCGCGGCGCGTGATCAATGTCAGCAGCCAGGCCGCGCGCCTGGAACGGCGCGGCGCCTACGGACAGTCGAAGGCCGACGCCGACGCGGTGTTCGCGGCGTCCGGGCTCGAGGTCACCACCCTTTTGCCGAGCCTCGTCTACGGCCCGCACGACTCGGGGGTGTTCAATAAACTCGCGCGCGTGATCACCTCCGCTCCGTTCGTGCCCGTGATTGGCGACGGCCGGACGACCTACCGGACCGTCCATGTCGACGATGTGTGCGCGGTCATCGCGGGCTGCCTGCGTGAGACCACGACCATCGGCAAAACCTTCTGCGTCGGCGGACCTGAGACGACCACATTCGACGGTCTCGTCGATATGATCGGCGCCGCGCAGGGCCGCAGGCCGTTTAAGATTCACATTCCCGGCTGGGCGGCGATGATCATCGCGCGGGTGCTGGCGCCTTTTTTCTCGTCGCCGCCCCTCAGCGTCAGCAATGTGCTCGGCGCAATCCAAAGCGCGCCTGACGCGGACTATGCTGAGGTCTTTACCCATCTCGGCCTCAAGCCGCGCCAGCTCGCCGTAGGCCTTAAAGACGCGTTGATGTAGGTGGCCACGCGAACTCGCACCGGTGCGAGCTGTGCGACTCAGGAAAGCCATGGTCATGAGGCCGTCAAGAGGCCGAGACCGGCCCGTCATTTCCTATAATCTTCGTCTAATGGCCAAGCCCAAAGTTATCGTCGTTATGCCCGCCTACAACGCCGAGAAGACCCTCGAGCGTACGATCAAGGATATCCCCGCCGGCACGGTGGACGAGGTCATTCTCGTCGACGATTGCTCGAAGGACGGCACCGTCGAGCTCGCCAAAAAACTCGGCCTGACCGTCATTCAGCATAAGTCCAATAAGGGATACGGCGGTAACCAGAAGACCTGCTACACCGAAGCACTCAAGAAGGGTGCGGACGTGGTGGTCATGGTCCACCCCGATTATCAGTACGACGCGCGACTCGTGCCGGTCATGTCCGACCTGATCAGCCACGACATCTGCGATATGGTGTGCGGCAACCGTATCCGCACCCGTTGGGAAGCGCTAAACGGCGGGATGCCCGTGTACAAGTATGTTTTTAATCGATTGTTGACGATGTTCGAGAACTTCGTCACCGGCCAGAACCTCGGCGAGTGGCATTCGGGCCTGCGCGCCTACTCGCGCAAGTGTCTGGAGACGATCCCGTGGGAGGACAACTCCGACGACTTCGTTTTCGACCAGCAGTTCCTCATTCAGGCGGCCTACCTGAAGCAGCGCCTGGGTGACGTGCCCGTCGCGGCGCGCTATTTCCCCGAGGCGTCGTCGATCAATTTCAAGCGTTCCTGCGAGTACGGCCTGTCGGCGCTGTGGTGCCTGGGGCAGTATGTCCTGCAGCGCTTGGGCGTCGCGCGCTTCGCCTTATTCGACCCGAAACCCGCGAAATGAGATTCGCTGCGGCAGCCTTCGCGCTGCTGACGGCGGGGCTCGGCGCGCTGGCGGCGGCCGACTCTCTCTGGGTCGCGCTCCGGCCGGGATTCATCCCGTTCGTGCTGCTCGTGCTGACCGTCCTCTTGGCCACGGGCTCCGGACGCGTGCTGGTGAGCAAGCTGATCGCAGACGACATGAGCGAGGCGCAGAAGACTTTAGCGGGCGCGACTGTGGGCCTGGGTCTTCTCTCGCTTGGCGGCTTCTTCCTCGGTGCCGCCGGCCTGTTCAAGCCTTGGGCGGCGTCGGCCTATCTCGCGGCGCTGTGGGTGATCGGCTACGCGGAGCTGAAGCCCGCAATCGAATCGCTGGCGCCGGACCGGATTCTGCTAAAAGAGCGTCCGCTCGCGGCCGCGGCCGTCGCTCTGCCCCTGCTCGCGGCGCTGTGGATGTGCCTCGTGCCGCCGCACCAGTACGATTCCCTGGTTTACCATCTGGCCCTGCCCCAGGCTTACCTGCGCGCGGGACGCTTGTTCGCTCCGGCCGGAATCGTTTATGCGCACTTCCCGCAGAACGGAGAAATGCTTTTCTCCCTCGCCCTTCTGCTCGGCTCCGACATCTTAGCGCAGATGTACATGTGGCTGTCGACGGTGCTCGCGATCTGGTGGGTGTTCGCGCTCGGAAGGCGCGAGGCGCCGATGAGCGCGGTCGCGCTCGCCGCGATCTTCATCGCGACGCACTCCGCGGTGCTTCTGATGTCGTCGACAACATATGTCGAGCCGTTGGTCATGCTTTGGATCACGGCCGCGGCGCTGTCTTTTGAGCGCTGGCGCCGGCTCGCGCCGCAAGGCGGGGGGCCGCGCGGCTGGCTCGTCCTCGCGGCGATCTTCACGGGCCTCGGGCTTGGCACGAAATATTATGCCGGCATCGGCGCGGCGGCGTTTGGTCTGCGGTTGCTTTACGCGTGGTTGACCGGCCGCGGCAAGGAACGCGCCGTCGATCTGGTGTTGTTTACCGGGGTCGTCACCGCGCTGTTCGCGCCGTGGCTGATCAAGAACTGGGTGTGCGTGCGCAACCCGGTCTTCCCGTTTTTATACACCTGGTTTGAAAACACCGGCACGGGCTGGAACGCGGACCTCGCCGCGGGCTATTTCAGCGTGCTGACCGAGTACGGCCATGTGGGCGGCTTCCTCCACAGCCTGATCAGCCTTCCCATTCTCTTGCTGCGCAATCCGCTGCGTTTTGGCGGCGGCATGGATGTGCTTGGCGACCTCGGCTGGGACATTTCCCTCTGGCTCCTGCCGCTCGGCGCCTGGGCGGCGTCGAAAAACAAAGCCCTACGCGGAATTCTTCTTTTCTGCTTCCTCTGGGGCGCGGCGTGGTTCTCGAGCGGAGTCGTTCTTCGTTTTCTGACCGTGCTCGTGCCCCTCATGGCGCTTCTGGGGGCGTGCGGCCTGGTGGCGCTGTGGCAGCAACTTGACCGACGGGCGCGGGCCATTATCGGGGGCTCGCTCGGGGTGATGACGCTCGCCCACCTGTTCCTGTTTGTGTTCGTGCACGCGACTTTCGGTTCAGGTTCGACGGCCTTCGGGCTTGAGGACCGGGAATCGTTCTTGGCCCGGCGCCTGGATTACTTTACCTGCGCGCAGTGGCTCCAGGTCAATCCCGTCCAGAATGATAAAATACTCGTCGTCGGGGAGCAGCGCGGCTACTATCTTCCGGCCGACCATCTCCCCAGCACCGTGCACATGCCCAACCTCTTTATCCGCCGCGCCAACGACGCCGCAAACCCCGCCGCGCTGCTCAACTCACTGCGCACCGATGGATTTACGCGCGTGCTGATCGTTCCGCGCGAAGCCGCGCGCCTGGGTACGGGCCTGGGTTCACTGACGCCGGCCGGTGCCGTCAACTGGAAGGGCCTTGAGGATTCGCTCAAGACCGAATTCACGGGCCGCGGCTGCGTCGTGGGGCGTCTGTGAAAAGCTACGCCGGTCTTTTGATGACCTCCTTTGTTTGCTCCGCCGGTGTCACTTTTTTCACGACACCGCTGGTCCGCCTGCTGTCCCTGCGCCTCGGCGTGCTCGATACTCCGGGCTCGGCGGTCAAGACGCACAAGGAGCCAACGCCGGTCTTTGGCGGCGTGGCGATCTACTTGGGCTTCATGGCGACCATGCTTTTGCTGCGCATGACCACGAGCTTTCCGACCGGCACCCTTTACAACCTGCGTGCGCTCGTGCTCGGCGGCTCGTTGGTTTTCATGCTCGGCCTCGTGGACGACCTGAAGCGGCCCGAAGGCGTCGACTACAAGCCGAAGTTTATCGTGCAAATTCTGGCCGCGGTCCTGCTGATCGCGTTCGGCCTGCGCATGCGTTTTCTCCAGCCCGCGTATGTCGCTTACGCGATCACGGTGGTGTGGGTCGTCGGCGTGACGAACGCTTTCAATATCGTGGACATCATGGACGGCCTGTCCGCGAGCCAGGCCGCGGTGGCGTCGTTCGCCTTCCTGCTGATCTCGCTTCCGTCCGAGGAGCTCTATGTTAATTTCGCTTCGGCGGCCCTGGCCGGCGCGGCGATCGGCTTCCTGCCCTGGAACATGTCGAAGAAGCACAAGATCTTCATGGGCGACAGCGGAAGCCTGCTCCTCGGATTCCTGCTCGCGGGAATTTCTCTGGGTACGCGCTACTCTGAAGTCAACGATGCGGGCGTCTTCGCGCCGCTGCTCATTCTTTTCGTGCCGGCCTTCGACACTTTTTTTGTGAGCCTCCTGCGGCTGAACAAAGGGAAGTCTCCTTTTCTCGGCTCGAAGGATCACTTCGCATTGCGTCTGGAGAAGATGGGCTTGACGCGCGGCTGGGTCGTTCTGGTCGCGGCCGCGGCCGCGGGCTTCATGGGCCTTTGCGCGTTCCTCGTGACCTTGCTTCCCCTGCGCGGCGCGGTCCTCGTCTATGTTTTGGTCGCGATCCTCGTCGTATGGGGCGGACGCCGCATGGCGCTCGTCGAGATGAAATGAAAGTCGATGTCCTGATTCTCGGCGGCGGGCTCGCGGGCCTCTCCGCGGCTTATCATCTCGGCGAGCGCGGCGTGCGCTCCCGCCTCGTCGTCGAGGCGAAGGCGCGCGTGGGCGGGACGGCCGGCTCGGTGACGACGGGTGCATTCACATTCGACTTTACGGGGCATCTGCTGCATCTGCACGACGCGTACGGCCAAGCGCTGATCCTCGACCTGCTTAAGGACAATCTCGCGAGCCACGAGCGCAAGGCGTGGATTTACTCGCAAGACGCATATACGCGCTATCCATTTCAGGCGAACACGAAGGGACTGCCGCCCGCGACCGTCGCCGAATGCGTCGCGGGCTTTCTCTCGACCGTGCATCGGCCAAAGCCCCTGGACCGTAATCCTGATTTCTTGTCCTGGAGCCGCGCGACCTTCGGCGACGGCATCACGCGGCACTTCATGCGGCCCTACAACGAGAAGCTATGGCGCACCCCCTTGTCGAAGCTGACGACCGAATGGCAGGGCCGCTTCGTGCCGAAGCCTTCCGCGTCCGAGGTCGTGTACGGGGCCCTGACCGAGAATAACGCCTTGTTCGGCTACAACGCGTCCTTCCGCTACCCGGTGCGCGGCGGCATCCAGGCCCTGCCCGACGCCCTCGCCGACCGCCTCGAGCCCGGCATCGTGCGGACCGAGAGCCCCGTCCTGGCGGTTGACCTCCGCGAAAAAACGGCGCAGGTTCAGGGCCTCGGCGAGGTCCATTACGAAAAGCTTGTGAACACCTTGCCGTTAAACGTTTTTCTTGACCTCGCCACGCCGCTTCCCGCCGCCGTGAAGGCCGCGCGCAAGAATCTCCGCTGGAACACCGTCTGGAATCTCAACATCGGCATCGATCGCCCGGCTCCCGCGGACAAGCATTGGATTTATTACCCGGAGAAGAAATTCCCATTCTACCGAGTGGGCTATTCGAGCAATTTCTCGCCGAACCTCGCCCCCGAGGGACATGCCGCCCTCTATCTCGAGGCGGCGCGTCCCGGCGGCACGCGCGTCGATCGGGTCAAGCTCGAGGCGGACATGATCAAAGGCCTGCGCGAGGCCGGCCTACTGCGCCGCAGCGATGAGATCTCGGCCAAGATTTGGATGCCGGTGCCGGTCGGCTATGTCGTCTATGACCGCGCGCGGACTCCCGCCGTCAGCACCATCTTCCGGCATTTCGCAACGCTCGGCGTCGAATCCATCGGACGCTACGGCGGCTGGAAATATTCCTTCATGGAAGAGACCATTCTCGACGGCAAACGCTGCGCCGAGCGTCTCACCGGCAATGCCTCCGCTCCCGAGGCGGAGCCCATCGTCGCGTTGAGGGCCCTCAAATGAAAAAGACCCTGCTGTTGCTGACGCTTGCCTTGCTGTCCGGCTGTGTGGCAGAAACCATCGAGCGCCGCCGCCCGCGCAAAGGCCCGATCAAAGAGGTCGGCTTTGTGGACATGGGCGGGGGAAACATCCGCTACTCCACGGACGGCTGGGCCTGGTTCGTCGCGGGCCGCCGCCGCGACGCTCTGCGCAAGATGCGCAAAAACTGCGGTAAGCAGCTGGCGCCGCAGATTCTCGATGAGTATCTGCATCAGGACGCCGACATCTCCTATTCGGGCGAGGACATCTCGGTCAACCTCGACAAGGGCATGGACCACTTTAAGATCGCGCCCTTCGAGCACTTCAGCTACGAATGTCGGCCGAAGGGAGCAAAGTATGAATCTCCCAAGGTTTCGACCGCCACCCAGCGCGCGGTTCTTGTCGTGCCGGCCGTGGAGTTTTCGACCGCCGCCCTCATCCCGTCGCTGTCCACCGCCACCGCCGTCCAGGAGCCGCCCAAATGATGAAGCTCGACCGCGCCATATGCATCTTCGACCTGGAATCCACGGGCATAAAAGTGGATGAGGACCGCATCGTCGATATTTGCATCCTGCGCCGCGAGCCCGACGGGACCGAGACCGTCTTCTCCTCGCTCGTCAATCCCGGCGTGCCGATTCCTGCCGAGGTCTCCGCTATTCATCACATCACAGATGAGATGGTCCAAGATCAGCCGCGCCTTTCCGACCTCGCGCCGAAGATCCTCGCGATGTTCAAGGACGCGGACCTCTCAGGCTTCAACGCGGCTAAGTTCGACATCCCCATGCTGAGCGCGGAGTTTAAGCGCTTCGGCGCCGAATGGCCCGAGGCGGGCAAGCGTGTTGTGGACTCCTATAAGATCTTTGTTCTCAAAGAGAAGCGTGACCTGACCGCCGCATACAAGTTCTACTGCGGAAAGGACCTGACGGGGGCTCACCGCGCCGAGGCCGACGTGCGGGCGACCGCCGAGATCCTTTGGGCTCAGATTGAGCGCTACGCCGACTTGCCCAAGGACGTCGCCGGTATCGAGGAGTGGACCAATAAGATACCCGCGGGCCGTGTCGACGCCGACGGTAAATTCATTTGGAAGAACGGTGAGGCGGTTTTCAGCTTTGCCAAGCACAATGGCAAGACCTTGCGCGAGGTCGTCCGCTCCGACCGCAGTTACCTGGAGTGGATGTCCGGCCCGAAAGCCAACTTCAGCGCCGGCGTCGTCAAGATCTGCCGCGATGCGCTGGAAGGCAAATTTCCGGAGAAGAAGCCGTAATGAAAAAGAAGGGTATCGCCGTTGTTTTATTGTCCGGAGGTTTGGACTCCACGACGGCGTTATATTGGGCCAAACGCGAGTACTCTTCCGTCGTCGCTTTGTCGATCCGTTATGGCCAGCGTCACATCAAAGAACTAAACGCCGCCCGCGCCGTTGCGCGGACGGCGAAGCTCCAGATCCACGAAGTTTCGTTGTCGTTGCCATGGTTGGGCGGTTCGTCGTTGACCAACAAGTCCCTTCGAATCCCCCACATGCCGTTAAAAAATATCGGCCAAGGCAGAATCCCCTCAACTTACGTCCCCGGCCGCAACACCATTTTTTTGTCGCTAGCCGTGTCGTTAGCCGACGCCGTCGGCGCCTGCGCGATCGTCATCGGTGCCAACGCCTTGGATTACTCGGGCTACCCCGATTGCCGCCCTCCGTTTATTCATGCGTTTGGCGTCGTCGCCAAACGCGGCACGAAGCGCGGTTCCGAAGGCAAGCCGCTCAAGATTTTAGCTCCGCTTCTGCGCCTGGACAAAAAGGGCGTCGTGCGTCTGGCCCAAAAAGTAGGCGCTCCTCTGCGCTTGACTTGGTCATGCTACGAGGGCGGCGCTCGCCCGTGCGGACAGTGCGATTCGTGCAAGCTCCGCGCCAAGGGCTTCGCCGAAGCCGGCCTTCCGGATCCCGCCGCGTGAGCGAAACCCTCAAGCTGTCCAACGAGTCCCACGCCCGCGTCGTCGAGATCTTCTCCTCGCTCCAGGGTGAAGGACCGCGCTTGGGCGAGCGCCAGATCTTCGCGCGCCTGGGCGGCTGCAACCTTCACTGCGATTATTGCGACGAGCCTGACACCATCCCCATTCCCTCAGGACTCGTACGGTCCGCTGAATATGTAAAGGCTTCGATTGAGACTTTGGCTCACGCGCGGGCGCATCGCTCTATCTCCTGGACGGGGGGCGAGCCCCTTCTTCATCCGCAATTCCTGATGCCGCTGATGCGCTGGGCGCATAAAAAAGGTCTCGAGAATCATCTCGAAACCAACGGGACCTTGCCGGTTCCCATGTCCGCGCTCGCTCCGCTCTGCGACGCCGTTGCCATGGACATCAAGCTGCCATCCTCGACGGGTCGGGAGACCTGGAGCGCGCACCGGGATTTTCTGCGAGTCGTGCCGCCGCATACCTTCGTGAAGGTGGTCCTCAGCGACCGCGCGACCGAGGCGGAGTGGAAGCAGGTCGTTGAACTCGTGAAGCACGCGCCGCATCCTCTCCAGCTGTATCTTCAGCCCGCGACACCGATCGGAAAAGTAAAACCCATTCCCGCCGCCCGCGCCCTGCGCTTTGAGGCGATCGCGCGTCGCGCGGTCAAAGAGGTGTTCGTGCGCCCGCAGTGGCACCACCTCTGGAACCTGCCCTAGACATTAAGGGTTGACCTGGAATCATTTCCGAGTCGGCTCAACTCGCACCGGTGCGAGTTGAAACAAGTTAAGGATGGGATTTCGCTTTGGTGTTGGTCAGGCGGTCGCGCACGACATGATGCCGCGAGCTTCGCAGACCCCGTCGAGGAGCGTGTTGAGCGCGTCGCAGGCGTCTGAGACCGCGGCCTTGAGCTCGACGCCGAGGGCCGGATTGCGCGCCAGCTCGTCGACGAGAACCTGCTTCTCCGAGGCCGAGTGCCACGCGTCCATGGTTTCGTGGGCCGCGAAGAAGCCGAGGGCGTTCGCGGAATTCAAATTGTACTTCGACTTCAAGCCCTCGATCTTCGTCTTCGCGACGGCGGGCTGCTGCGCCTCATAGGCGTATAGGGCGGCGAGGCCGGTCTGCCACGACCCTCGCGACAGGCGGTCGAAGGTCTCCACGCACTTCGTCGTGCCGGCGTTCGCTTGGGCGCCGAGAACCGAGGCGCGGTCGGCACCGACGGTCTCCGCGAAGCGCAGCCACAGCTCAGGATGGTTGTCCGCGCCGGCTTCCTCGTGCGTCAAGTTCTCGAGGAGCATCTGGCGCGTCTTCAGGTCGGGGCAGTTGGAGTGCACGGCGCTCACGTAGCGCGGGAAGCGGGCTTCCTGGGCGTAGTACTGCTGAGAGTAATACGCGAGGTCCTCGCGCGTCAGCGTCCCTGCCGTCCAGGCCTGGTAGAAGGTATGCTTCAGCAGGGACTTCTTTTCGAGCACGGCTTCGATGTCGGACCAAAGAGGGTTCATGGGAGCTCCGTTATATCTAAAGGGTTTGCGCACCGCAATCCTACAACACTTTTGGCGCGCGAGTCATTTGGCTGCGGTACCAGTCCTTGCTCCGCTCAGCTTTTCGCTTCGACGCTCTTAACCCAGGCCGTGATCGCGGCCAACTGGCCGGGGCCGGTGAGTCCCGCTTGCTCGAAGACCTTGTCGCCCGAGCCGCTGCCGAGATAGCCCAAAGTCTTCGAAGGATAGAGGGTGGCCGCCAGGCCCGCGTCGGAGCGCACCCAACGCCACAGCGTGGGCAAGGTGAAGTCCGTGATGCCCATGGAGGTGAAGGCCATCTCGGGTGGGAAAGCCTCGCGTTTTTCGGCGTCGCTGAGACGGTCGTAGAGCTCGACGCTGGAGACATAGAAGACATTGAGCTTCACGCCCGCGGCGTCGAGCTTGGGCAGAACGTCGCGCATGAAGTAGTGCGCCACGCCGTGGCCCTGGAGGACGACCGCCGCCTTGCCGCCGCGGCGCACTGCATAAATACCTTTCGTCGCCGCGGACGCCGGGGGCAAGCCGAGCTTCACGCGGTCGGGCACCGGGTTGGAGGGACGCGTGACAAACGGCGCCAACACGGCGGGGCGGGCGCGGAGGGAGGCGACCAGCAACGGCCAGATTTCCGATGGGTCCCACGGCGTCAAGGTGATCAAAGAGCCCTTGGGGAAGTTGTCCTGTAGAAGCTGAAGAGGCTGCGGGCAGGCGTGGGTCGGGCCGTCCTCGCCGGTCAGCGGGCCGGCGTGGGCGTTGACCATGATCCAGACGCGGTACGGTTCGCCCGTCGCCTCGTGGCGCATCTGCTGGCCGATGGCGTGCAGCCGCGCGGGAACATGCTCGAGGGGAGCGATGAAGGCCGAGTAGGAGCTCGATACGCCGATGTGCAGGCCCAGGCTCGACACCCCGGCCATGACGCCGCCCATCGCGTCCTCGCAAATGCCGCCGACGGAGATGAGGCGCGAAAGCGGGTTGTTCTTGGCGTGGAACCAGCCTTTGGCGAAGGCCTTGCTGACGGGGGACACGCTTGTGGACTCGGCCAGGTCGGCCGCGCAGGCGACGATCGCGCCTTTGGTGATGGAGTTGAGGTAGCCCAGCGTGTCGCCCAAGGTGCCGCGCAGAGTCGAGGGCTTGCCGGCTTCGAGCTTGAGCGTGTCGGGGACGACCTCGGGTTTCAGATCGGAGTTGTAGAGGGACGCCAGATCGGGGCCGCCCGCGCGCACGGTGCGGTTTTTCTGAGTTGCACGGCCCGCCTCAGTCACGCGTTCGCCCACGAAGCGGGTCACATCAGGGCGCTTCGTCTCGAAGGCCTTGCGCATCGCGAGCAAGGTTTCCCAGTACGCCGCCTCGACGCGGTCGGGGGTCTTCTCGCCCTCGAAGCGGGGGAGCTTCACGCCGAACGCGGTCTCAAAAGGCTCGACCGCCGTGTAGAAGGCGTCCGAGCAGAAAGCGTGGCCCGCGCCATGAGAGCTCTTGCCTTCGATGCCGTACTTCCAACCCTTGGTCGTGCGGTACACGATCGCGGTGGGCTGCCCGTTGTCGAGGGCGAGTGCGGCCTGCTGCGCGGCGAGCACGCAGCGGAAGTCGCTGCCGTCGCCGGCCTCAACGAGGTTCCAGTCGTTGATGTAAAGCAGTTCGCGCGGGTCCCACTGCACATAGTCGCCGGGCTTGTCGCCTTCGGCGGTCACGCGGTCGGAGTCGATCGAGGACTGATTCCAGTCCAGGTGCATGATCGCGTTGGAGAGCCCCGCGGTCGCGGCGGTGGCCAGCGCTTCGTGCACTCGTCCGGCGGTCATGCCGCCTTCGCCCTCGAGGATGTGGATGCGCGGGCCCGCCGTGCCAAAGGCGTCCGCCGACGCCAGCGCCAGGCCGACGGCCGAGCAGTCGCCCACGCCGGAGGCGCCCGTGGCGACGGGCACGAAGGGTGTCATCGGGGTGGGATGGCCGTCGAGGGCCATGCTTTTGAACTGGCGGAATAGCGGCGTTGACTGGGTCGGATTGCGGCGGAAACCGAGAAGGTCTTCCAGGCGCAAGCGGCGTTTTTCGTCAGGGAGAAGGTCAGGGCGCGCGATGCGAACCCATTCGTCGCGCAGCGCGTACATCGCGTAAAGCCCCATCGCCTTATGGCCGGCGGCATAGACGAGCACATCGTTGTCGATCGTGTCGGGCCGGGAGAAGTCGTAGCGAAGATTTTTATAGAGAAGCGAGGAGACGATGCGCCCCGAGGAGATGCTACCTCCCGGATGCCCGGAGTTCGGCAAATAATTAAAAAGGATCGCGCACAGCGCGCGGTAGGCGGCGTCCATCGCCTCGAGCGTCTCGATACCCTCGAAGGCGGCGGGCGCGGGCTTAAGGTAAACGGCGCGGCGGGGCCTCAGCGTGAATGTTTCGGCGGCGGCGGTGGCGGAGGCGGACATTTTTTTCTCCATCGGGTGAATTATGAAACGATCATACCACTTGAAGGATTCGCTCGCCGACGGGCTTATTGTAAGGCCATAGGACCCAGTTTTAAGTGGGCCCATTGTTGTGGGCCTAAAGGACCTCTTGCTCACCCCCCAACGGCACTATTGGCGCATAATCGGCATGACGAGATGGTCAAGTATTAGGGAGGCTCAATTGATCGTAGAACGAACCGCCGCGAAGAAGTCTCTCGCCGTGACATTGGTCTTGGCGATACTCCTGAGCCTTCCCGGCAGCGCGGCTTGGTCGCAGACATACGGCGCGCGCGTCGTTCCCGTCACTCCCGTCGGCGGCGCTCAAGCCGGGGCCGCCGTCTCGGCGATTCCGATGGGTGGAGCGCTGATTCCGAGCCTCTCCGTCAACACGCTCGGCGTTTCGGCTCTTACTCCGGTTTTATCCGCTCCGGCTGTGACGCCTTCCGCGTTGACCGCCGTGGTCGCCGCACCGGCGGCGAACGTGCCGGTAGCCGCCGCCGCGGCGATTCCGACCGCCGCGCCGATCGCCGTGCGCGCGGTCTCCGCGTCCGCCACGCCGGCGGCGAACGGACCGGTCAAGGCCGAAGCGGTCACGGGCCGCGCCCAGCTTGACGCGGTCGCCGGCATCGCCGCCGAGTCCGGCGCTGATAAGATCGGCGTCGAGGTTGTTTCGCTTGGCCGCGTCTTCGACGGATCTCAAGAGATTTCCGCTAATACCGGGAACAACTCTTCGGTGGACCCGAGCAACCTCGCCGGCGGCTCCTTTCGCCCCACGCTCAAGCTCAATCGCGTCCGTGGCCTCACGCCCGTCGCCGCGGGCGCCACGCCGACCCAGGCGCGCATGGTCCAGACGCTTTATCAGGTGGCGTCGATTTTCGCCGAGCAGTA
>JAYTSX010000167.1:0-23349 GCA_043745445.1 Elusimicrobiota bacterium | reverse complement strand
CGAGCTTCTTTAAATCCCACGGAGGAAGGGTCGAAACGACATGATCGGCTTCAAAACGGGAATCCATGTCGGTTTTAATACCGCGCACGCGGCCGCTTTCCTCGATCAGGCTCGCGGCCTTCGCGTTTGAGATCACGCGCCCGCCGCGGGCCTCAATGTAGTCGCGCGCGGCATCGGTGTACAGCTCGGACAGCCCCGTCTTCGCCAGCGCGAAGCGTGAGGATTCCCGGCCGGTGAAGAACATCGTGCGCAGGGCTTGAATGAAGCCCGCCGCGGAGGCGACTTCGGGCTTGTCGTTGAGAATACCGATCGCGGCGGGATCGAAAAAACGAGTTTGGAAATTAGCTGAAATACCGAGGGAGGCGAGCCACGCGCGGACCGTCATTTTTTCGACCGCATCGGGAACAGGACCCGTCTTCATCGATTTGAGCGAGCGGTCGAAGGCCAGCAACGCCGATTTCTCGCTCAACGACACGCCCTTGAGGCCCATGAGCCCGGCGGCCAAATGCAGCGGCGCGGGTAGCCAGGACGGGCAGGACAAGCGGTCGCGCCTGCCGCCGGCCTCGGCGTAGTCGACCACGACATCGCGATAAATATCGAGGCGGCTGTCCGTCCCGATTGTCTTTAGAAAATTGAGTGTCGCGAGGTAGCACCCCATGAACAGATGCTGGCCATTGTCGATGTCGAGGCCGTTTTCGCTGAAGGAATAAGCCCGCCCGCCAAGATGCGGCTTCTTATCGAGAACCAAAACCCTTCGCCCCTTCTGCGCGAGCGCCACGGCGCAGGAAAGTCCCGCAAAGCCGCCGCCGAGCACAATGATGTCGGGCTTCTCAGATCCCATGACAGTACAGCCACGCCCTGAGGCCGAGCGCGGCTTTGCGCCAGCCCGGAAGGCTCGTCTTCTGGAAAAGCACCCGGAACTCGCGTGCCTTGATCTCGTCGAGCAGGCCTTCGTAGACGTGGGCCATGACCTCGGCGGGCAGCAGGCTCAGGCGGTCGCGGAAATCGACCAGGTTGCGCGCGCGTGCGTAGTAGGTCTTCGCGCGCTTATACTGGCCTTCCATGAGACGATCAAACGCCGGCCCGTGATCACGCAAAACCAAACGGTCGACGCAATAGCCTGCGTCGCGGATTTCGGACAGCGGCAAATAGACGCGGCCGATCTCGAGATCAGCGCCCACATCGCGGATGATGTTGGTCAGCTGGAAGGCGTAGCCGAAGGTGGTCGCAAACTCATACATGCGCTCCTTGGAGGTATATGTCCAGCCAAAAATATGGATGCACATGATTCCGACGGAGGACGCCACGCCGCGCATGTAGCTCTCCAGATCGGCGATGGTCTCGTAGCGCGCTCCGTCGAGATCCATCGCGCAGCCTCGAATCATTTCAAGAAAAGGCTCTTTCGGGATTTTATAATCAACGACCACCTTCAGCAGCGCGCGAGAGATCGGGTGTCCGGGCTTCCCTTCGTAAAGCCGCTCAATTTCTTCGCGCCAAAATAGGAGCTGCCGGCGAGCTTCATCTTTAGGGAGGCCCTCGTCGACAATATCGTCGATCAGACGGCAATACGCGTAAACGGAGGACAGAGCCTCGCGCTTGGCCTTCGGCAGAAGCAGAAAGCCCAAAAAGAAGTTTGACTTCTTCTCGGCAAGAGGCGGCGCGGCGGTCATGTGCCGATGAGGGCGCGCGCGACCAGCGGAATCCACTCCCTTTTTTTAAGGGTCGGACGCGTGCGGATGGTATCGAAGTCGAGCTTATGAATCAGCTTAAGGATCTGCATCCCGCCGTACCAGGTGAGGCGAATCTCAAGCGAGAGGGGCCAATGGAGCTTTTCCGGGAGAGGCTTGCCCTGGTCAAACAAAGCGCGGGCGCGAGCGACCTCGAATTTCATCAAATTCTTAAAGCGCTCGTTGTAAACGCCCATGCGCAGGTCAGCCTCGGAGTAGCCGTGGGTCTTAAAATCCTCTTCGGGGATGTAGACCCGGTCCTTCTTGAGATCGACCGAAACATCCTGCCAGAAATTCGCCAACTGAAGCGCGGTGCATATGGCGTCGGAGTAGCGGAACAGCTCCGGGTCCTTGTAGCCGTGAATCATCAGCACGATCCGCCCGACTGGATTCGCCGAACGGCGGCAATAATCAAGAACCTCGTCGAAGGTCGCGTAGCGGCTCTTTTCCGTGTCCTGAAGAAAAGCGGAGAGGAGGTCGTCGAAGGGCTCCTTGGGTAGCTCCAACTCCCTGATAGTCTGGCTCAGAGCGACGAAAACCGGGTGCGTCGGCGGGCGCTTGCCGATGTCTGCCAACATGGAACGCCAATCAAGCAGACACGCCCGACGCATGCCCTCGTACTCAGGCTCATCGGACATGTCGTCGGCGATGCGTGCGAAGGCGTAGAGCGCGGCGACATGCTTGCGCAGATGCTTCGGCAGAAGCAAAGACGCGACCGGAAAATTTTCGTAATGGCCATCCGCCAAATTCTGGCAGAAGCGGTAGGCGCCCGAAATGTCGTTCGGGTCCGTGAGCTTCGCCTGGTAGGCCTTAAGCGTATCCGCCATTATTTCTTGCCGACGTTGATGCGCGTGCGGCCGTCGGCGGGCTTGGCGGCGATGCGCTTGACGGGGTTGTTCGACCACTCGAACTCGTATTCTCCGCAGCGGACCCGGTCGCCGGCCTTCACACCCGCCTTCTTGAGGGCGCGGTCCACGCCGATGCGCTTGAGGGTGTGCTGATAGCGGTTGATGGCTTCGGGAAGGCTGATATCGAGCATCGCCGAGGCGCGCTCGACGAACTTGCCGCGCAGAAGGAAGTGTCCGCCGCCCATATTCTCGACGACAAAGCCCTGCTCGACCTTGTGGATCGAATCGTCGACCGTCTTCTCCACGAAGTGAAGGGGGCCCTTGTGCTTGGCGAGCTCGGCGATGATCTTGTCGAGGATGACCTCCACGCCGTCGCCGGTCGCCACCGAGATGGCGAGGATGCCGCGGTGCTTCTTCTTCAGTTTTTTAAGGACCGGCTCGCTCTCGGCAAGGTCCATCTTATTGAGGACGAGGAGCTTAGGCTTGGTCGAAAGCTTGGGGTTGTAACGCTTCATCTCCTTCTCAATCGTCTTGATCCCGGCCTCCGGGTCCTCGCCCATGTAGCCGGCGGGGTCGATAAGATGGAGGAGCAGGCGGCAGCGTTCGACGTGCTTGAGGAACTTGACGCCAAGCCCCTTGCCTTCGGCCGCGCCCTCGATGATGCCCGGGATGTCGGCCACCACGAAGCTGACATGCTTATGGTACGCGACGCCGAGGTTGGGCGACAAAGTGGTGAACGGATAATTGGCGATCTTCGGCCGGGCGCTGGAGACGCGCGCGACGAAGCTCGACTTGCCCGCGTTCGGGTAGCCGACGAGGCCGACATCGGCGAGGAGTTTGAGCTCCATGTCGAGCGTGGTTTTCTCTCCGGGGCCGCCCTTCTCGGCCAGGCGAGGCGCGTTATTAAGGCGGGTCTTAAAAGACCAGTTGCCGCGTCCGCCGCGGCCACCCTCTCCGGCGCGCCAGGACTGACCATCCTTGTGCAGGTCGGCGACGAGAATGCGGTCGCGATAGATCAAGGTGCCGACGGGAACTTCGATGGTGACGTCTTCCCCACGGTGCCCGTGCTTATGAGAACCCTTGCCGTTGCCGCCCTGGCCCGCGGTCACGTGCGGGCGGAAATGCAGGTCCATCAAGGTCGTCAGACGCGAGGCCGCCGTGAAAAAGACATCCCCGCCGCGGCCGCCATCGCCGCCGTTGGGTCCGCCCCACTCCATGTACTTCTCATGCTTAAACGAGAGACAGCCGTCTCCACCGTCGCCGGCGGCGACAAAACATCGGACTTTATCGATGAAGCTCATTGGTCTCTCTGAAAGCACGACGGCCGCCGGTATTGCCGGCGGCCGTGGTCGACGCGCGTGAGCGCGACGAAATAACTTACTTGGCGGCTGCGGCCGCTTTGGCGTGCATCTTCGCGGTGACGTTTCTGGCGTCGCCGACTGGGTACACGGACGCGCGCTTCTTGTCCTTGTACGCCCACTCGAAGGTCACGACGCCGTTGATCTTCGCGAACAGCGTGTCGTCCTTGCCGCGGCCGACATTCAGCCCGGGAAGGATCTTGGTGCCACGCTGGCGCATGATGACCATGCCCGCCGTGACGACTTCTCCGCCGTAGCGCTTGACGCCGAGGCGTTGACCGTGGGAATCACGGCCGTTTGAGGATGAGCCCTGTGCTTTCGTTGAAGCCATATTAGTTTAAGGAAATGCTCTCGATTTTGATGCTGGTCAGCCACTGACGGTGGCCCTGGGTCTTCTTGTACGCTTTCTTAGTGCGCTTCTTGAAGACGATGATCTTCACGCCTCGGCCCTGCTTGACGACGGTCGCCGTGACCTTCGCGCTGCGCGTGGACTTCGGCTCCTGACCTTCCGGAGCGTCGCCGACGGCCCAAAGCGCGTCGAATGTCAACTTGTCGCCTTCCTTGGCCTCCAGCTTCTCGACCTTAACGGTCTCGCCGGGAATGACCCAAAGTTGTTTTCCGCCCGTCTCGATAATCGCGTACATAGGACTCCTGTTGAAGAGGTAGGTGTACATGGTAACAAAAATTCCGACGAGAGGCAAGCGAAAATGACTGCCTTGAATTATTCCCGGCCTGACGGCTGGCGGTTGTCCGGGAAGGCTGTTACACTTCCTTATACATGGCTAAAGCCAGGCCCGCCGCCCCCAAGGTCCAGCTGACCGAGAACCAACTCAAGGTCATCAAGGACAAGTATCTGCGCGACGCCCCGACGGTCGAGGCGTGGCTCATGGGTGTGGCGCGCAATGTCGCCCTGGGCGAGGTGCTCTCCCACCCGAAGGCCGAGGACTGGGGCGTGTTCGAGGGCGTCTCCCGGACCGTCGAACGCGGGATGAGCCTCTACCACCTGGGCCTGCCCGATCACGACGCCCGCCACGCGAATTTCCGCCGCCTGATGGCCAACCTCGAACAGGTCTGCGCGAAGGTCCCCGCCGCCAAGGCCCTGCGCGCGGAATGGGCCGCCAAGTTCTACGGCCTGATGTCGTCGTGGGACTTCCTCCCCAACTCCCCCACTTTGATGAATGCCGGACGCGAGCTGCAGCAGCTGTCCGCCTGCTATGTCCTGCCCGTGCCCGACTCCATGGAGGGCATCACCAAGTCCCTGGCCGCCCAGTCCATGATCCAGAAGTCCGGCGGCGGCACCGGCTTCTCGTTCTCGTCAATCCGGCCCAAAGGATCTCCGGTTAAGAAAACGCAGGGCGTCGCCTCCGGCGCGTTGTCGTTCATGAAGCTCTTCGACACGATGACCGAGGTGGTCAAGCAAGGAGGAACACGGCGGGGCGCCAACATGGCGATCCTCCGGTACGACCATCCCGAGATTCCGGATTTCATTCGCATGAAGGGCACGCCGGGCGTCATGGAGAACTTCAACGTGTCCGTCGGCGTCGACGAAGCCTTCATGGAGGCCGTCGAGGCCGACGCGGAGTACGCGCTCATCAACCCGCAGAACGGCAAGCCCGTCGGCACGCTCCGCGCGAAGGAAGTCTTCGACGCCATGGTCGAATGCGCGTGGCGCACCGGAGACCCCGGCTTCGTCGTGCTCGATCGCATCAATGCCTCGGGCTCGAACACCACGCCCGCGCTGGGCCGGATCGAAAGCACCAATCCCTGCGGCGAGCAGCCGCTGTTGCCGTGGGAGCCCTGCAACCTGGGCTCGCTGAATCTTTCCGCCTTCGTCGGGGAGAACGGCCGCTGGGACTTTCCGCGCCTGAAGAAGGCCACGGCGCTCGCGATCCGCTTTCTCGACGACGTCATCGAGGTCAACGACTACCCGTTGCCCGAGATCGAACGCCTGGCCAAGGGCAACCGCCGCATCGGCCTCGGCGTCATGGGCTGGGCCGAAGCGTTGGTCAAATCAGGAATCCCCTACGGGGACCCCAAGGCGCTGGACCTCGGCGAACGCGCCATGTCCTACATCAACGGCGCGGCTCTCGACGCCTCCGAAGAGCTCGCCGAGGAGCGCGGCGTGTTCCCGAACTGGAAGGACTCCGTCTACGATCCCAAATCGAAGCACTACCGCGGCGTGAAGCGGATGCCGCGTCACTGCGCGCGCACGACGATCGCGCCGACCGGCACGATCGCCATCGCGGCGGGCCTGCAGGGCGGCGGCATCGAGCCGTTCTTCGCGGTCGAGTACACGCGCTACAACGCTCGGGCGCTCGAGGCGATCAAAAACGGCGGAAAGCCAGATCCCAAGGACGTGTTCATCGAGGTCAATCCGCTGCTGCGCGACTATAAGGGCAAGAACGCGAAGGAATTATTCGCGACCGCCCACGACATCAGCACGGCGACGCACATCAAGATGCAGGCGGCGTTCCAGAAGCATACGGACAACGGCGTGTCGAAGACCATCAACATGCCGGAAACGGCAACCATGGCCGATGTGCGGGAAGCCTATCTCATGGCCTACCGCCTCGGTTGCAAGGGCGTCACCATCTATCGCGACGGGTCCAAGGCCCAGCAGGTTTTGAACCTGCCGTCCGCGCCGTCGAAGTCCAAGCGCCGCGAGCCGGAGGCGTCGATGGGGCTGAACGCGGAATACTTCCAGATCCGCACCGGCTACGGCCCGCTGCATGTGCATGTCAACTATGACGAAAAGGGTCCGTTCCAGCTGTTCACCAATATTCCCCCGCTCGGCACCGAGATCGCGGGTCTCACCTCGCTCATCGGCATCCTGATCTCGAAGTACCTGGCGGAGGGCGGCGATCCTCTCCGCCTGCTCAAGCACCTCAACTCGATCAAAGGCGACAAGCCCATCGGCCTGGGGCCGAATAAGGTGGACTCGATCCCGCACGCGATCGCGATCGCGCTCCGCGCCCACCTCAAGAAAACCGGCTGGCTCACCGGAGAAATCGTCGACGAGTCGCCCGCGTCCGCGCCCGCCGAATTCTGCCCGAAATGCTTCTCGCGCAATGTGGCCCATGAGTCGGGCTGCTCGGGCGTGACCTGCCACGACTGCGGCCATAGCGAGTGCTCTTAGTACGCGGACGCCCGACTAAGGCAAGGCAGGGGGCCAGCCCAATAACGAGTCCTGCCAGGATGCTCGCGAAAGCACAAGCCTCGTCGTAATCAGGTTTTGAGAGACGAGGGGATCAGAATAAACGATGTAACCGCCGGCGGCGACGCTGGTCGAGCCGACAATGTACGCGCCTCCGATCACGCGGGCAACTCCACCCGACTGGAAGGACGCGTTGCCCGAAACATAGAGAAAGCCATGGAGCAACACATTGCTTAGGGTCTTCGTGCATGCGACTGGAGATAGATGCGAGCTGGTCAATCCGGGGAACGAGGGAACGACGGTGTTTTCGGCGGGGCTGCAGCCGTTGCCGAAGTTGGTCAGATAATAGGCCCAGTCGTTGCCGTACTGCTTCCACGCGATCTGCGGGAGCTTCGGGGATTCCGTACCGGAAGCCGCCGAGGCTTGGACCGTGAGGTTGCCGATGACGATCATGGTCCCGGTCAACCAAGAGTTGTTGTTGGACGTGATCGTGATGCCGTTCGTCGGGCAATTGATGTACCATGCGTAGCCCTTGCAGGCCTTCGAAGCGGCGCCCGTGCTGCAGTCGTGGTCTCCCCCTCCGGACCAGCCGCTCGCGCCGCAGGCGGAGATGCCGGAGTTGGTGCAGCCCAACGCCTGGTCCGCCGCGCTCTCGCTAATGCAAGTTCCTGTGGCGATCGCCGACGATTTATAAAAATCGAAATCAATATAAGGGGCCGGCGGTATGGCGGAGTAGTAGCTGTACCACTGAACTGAGTCGGTGTTCGGCGGTGTCGAGCCGTTGGAGTCCTTGCCCACGATGTTCGCGGCGCTGTAAAACTGGGGATGATTGGTCGCTACGGGGATCGTTATCTGATTGGCGGAAACGACGGAGCCCCACTCCACCTCGTTGGAGCCGCTGAGAGAGAGCGTGTTGCCGCTTTGAATGGCGTTGGCGCCCAGCGGCGAATTGGCGTAAACGGCCTGGAGAGCGCGCACCTCTTTTTGATTCTTGTCGCGACCGACCCCCACGATGGTCACGACCTGCGAGCCGGGTCCGCTTGTGATCGAGATCGCGTAAGATCCGCCGGAGAGCTCCGTGTACGAAGTGTCGAATTTAAAACCGGTCAGCTGCGTACCGGCCTGTATAGTGACCCACGTATTCGTGGACTCCGTGACTTTCTGGTAACCGCGGTCCAGCGCGGCTTCCGCCAGTTGAAACGCGTTGGAATTTTGACCTTGTTTGGTGCTCCAGCGCGCCTCGTTCTGAACATAGCGGACCATGGCGGGAACCAGAACGGCGAGGATCACCAGCAACAGAATGGCGCCGATCATGATCTGGCCTTTTTTCTTTATCATTAGTTCATGATCCTCACTTTCTGCACCGACAACTGCAAAGCCTTCTTGCCGCCGAGATAGGTTGGTGATTGGATCGTGATGGCCACGGAAATTAAGCTGACATCGTCGGTACGGGGGTAGGTGAAGGCGATATAGGCGATGTTCGAAGACAAAGTGGTAATCGAGGTGCCGAGCTTCATCAGCAGTTTATTGCCGCTCTGATACATCGAAATATTCTGGCCCTGAATGCTCAAGAAGCTGATCCGTGACGCCGGCGGCTGGCCCGCCGCGTTGTCGATGACAACGGTAGCGCTCTGCGCCTGCCGAACGAAGCGATTGATGACATCGAGGCTCGCGCGCACATCACGCTCGATGGTGTTTCGCGCGCTGGTCAACTGCCAGAAGTTCGTCATCTGTACCAACAGCGGCACGGCCATGGACGCGAGGATGCCGACGATGGCGACCGTGATCATCGCCTCGGTCAAAGTGTAGCCGCGCTTGTTGTTCAGGGCCATGTGAAGTTCTGGTTGGGAATCGTCGCTCCCGCGCTGACGGTCACGCCCGACAAGAGCTTGCTCGTATAAGTCACGGCTCCGGACTTGATGTCCACGACCGGATAGTAGGCGCGCACATTATAGGTGGTCGTACTCGAACGCACATCCAAGCTGTAGGTTCCGTCGGCCTGGCTCGAGATCGAGTAGAAAATCGCCATGGCCGGGGCCGACGAGGCGACGACCGGCGCGAAAGTGGAGGGAACGCTGGCCGTACTCGCCACGACCAGAACGCCCGTGGTGATCGTGGCCCCGGCGTTCGTCACGCTTCCCGAGATCGTGCCCAAGGCCCCGACGACCGTGATCGTCCCCACGAGAACGGTGGAACCCGGCACCGAGACGATCGCGCTCAACGGATTGGTCGGCAACGAGGTGTAGCTTTGCAACGGATCCAAATCAGGGGTCACGCTGTAGGGCGTCGAAGCGGTGGAGACGAAAATGTAGAAGTAGCCGGTGTTATCAGAGGTGTCTTGAAATACGGCGCCCCCATTCACGGCCTGAATGGCGATGTTGGGAAGCGCCCCGCTTCCGGAGGTCACGAAACCCCTGATAAAACCGCCTTGCGCCAAATGGAAATCCGCCAGCGTCGACACGCTTCCCTGAGTGATCGTCGTGGCCGCATCCGAGGTGGTATAGTTGCCATTGTCGGAATTATAGTTGGCCGTGATCGTCACGGTCCCCGTAGGAATATTCAGAATAAAGTGGCCCTGGGAATCCGTGCGCGCGCTTCCTCCGTTGGACGAACCGATCAAGATACCGTTCAACCTCGTCGAATAGGCGCTGCCCGCGCCATAAACGAGGCCTTCGGCAAACCCACCCGAGGCCGTCGAGGCCAGAATCGTGTAATTCATGTTGGCGACTGGCCAAGCCGGCGTCGTCGCGGCGTTGGGAATGGCGGTGTTGGCACCGGCTGTCACGACTATGCCCGTGATGTTCTGGGTGTTGTTGCCCTGGGCGACTGCGACGGACCAAGTACCCGTTGCAACACCCACCACCGTAAACGATGAGTAGGTGCAGGATTGACCTTGCGGCCCGGTCACCGAACTGTTTGTCGACTGAACCGTGGGAGAATTCTGGTCGTTGGCGAAAACATAGGCGCCCGTCGAAGGACGGCCCGCCAGGACGACCTGCGCCGCGCTCGCCGAGGAAAAGGGGCGGTACGAGATGCCCGTCGCCGCGGCCGCGTTGTTGTAGTAAAAATCGTTGGCGTTTCTGTCGGTGTCGAAAGCCCGGCCGTAGGTCGATCCCGCCGCGCAGGCGGTCGAAAATCGCACGATCTGGTCGCCTTGGAGTAATCCGTGCTGCGTCGCGCCGCCGTCGTGCGCGATGCAGCCGTTTTCACATTGGGCCGGCGTCGGATTGACGCCATGTCCCCAGCCCACCGCGTCCACAACGCTGCCGCTCGCGTCGGTCAGCCACACCGCGCCGTTGTGTCCCGACTGGATGATGCGCCTGTTCGCATCCCAACCAGAGGGATCTCCCTCCGTGCTGCACGGCGTGACGGTGTAGTAAGCGTCCGCAGTCAAGCTATTTCCCATAATGGTCAGGTTCGCTCTGCTGGCGATCAAATAGTAGCGGCCGGGGGCCGTATAGGTGGAAACATAGGTCAGATTGACGTTCGTGCAAGTCCGGGGAGAGCCGCATGTCGAAGAGATGTTAAGGCGGATCGGTCGAGAAACCCCCGATCCGATGTTGATAGGGGCCGTGGTGGGATTGAACAACTCGATGTATTGAGCGTCGAGTCCATCGGCCTGCACGGTCGAAGCGACCACCTGACTGATCACCATATTCGGATCATAAGCGAAAAGATTACTTGAACTGACCGTTCCCGAGGCGATCCGCGTCAACGAGAACGGGACGTTGACCGAAATGCCCGCGCTGATGCTCTGCAGCGTCGTCGGCACGGAAAAAAAGCCCGCCGACGAGGCGACGAGCGTGTAGCTCCCGGGCGCGACTTGGAAGGAATATGCCCCACCGACGCCCGTGTTGGCCCGCCACTTCGGCGTGCCGATCACCTGCACGATCGCCCCCGGGATTCCCGTGCCGGGACCGTTCTCCGTCACATTTCCAAGAAAACTGGTGCTTAAGGTCGAAACGGAGGAGTTCTGATAATAGCTCTCGAGCTGAACTTTTTTGGGGATGTTGCGTTCCGTCCAAAAAACATAAACCGTGATTTTCTTCATTCCCGTGTCGTTTGAACTGTAGGTGACGGTGGAAACCCCGGTCGACGACGGCGAGGCGTAGTCGATTTGGACCGCGCGCGTGAGCGGGGCGCCGCCCCAAAGAGTGATGCGTTCCGAAGAATAGTTGCTGTCGTCGTATGTGAAATTCGGATTGTAACCGGTGCTGCTGACCGGGTTGGTGGTGACCAGCAGCTGGAAGTAATTCTTGTTCTTAAGAACCTCCATCTTCTCTTGGGCCAGGTTCGTGGCGATGGTCCGCAACCGCGACTGAGATAGAGACGCGCTGATGAACTGGAAGCTCGTCATTCCGGCCAGCACGCCGATCGTTATGATGGCCATAGCGACCATCAATTCGGTGACCGTCACGCCGCGGTCATCTCGCCACAATCGCCGCTTGGAAATGTCTCGTCTGATTGGATTCTCCCTTCGCATGACGCCTAAGTATGGTGGATTTAACAGGGCAAATCAATGGGACTGGCGTCACGGCCCGACAAACTTTTTCTGAACGCGGGCTGAACGCGATAACTCAACACGTTGAATGATAGAATAGCTGCCCATGCGTCACGCCAAAGGCCTCTTCGTCGTCCTTGAGGGCCCCGACAAATCCGGCAAGTCCACGCAGGCCCGCCTTCTCACCGACGCCTTAAAAGAGCGCGGCCTGGAAGTCCTGCACACGCGAGAGCCTGGGGGCACCTCGGTGGCCGAAGGCGTCAGAAAAGTGCTCCTTGATCCGAATCTGAAGATCGATCCGGTGGCCGAGTTGTTCCTGTATGAGGCCTCGCGCGCCCAGCACACAAGCGAGAAAATCCTGCCCGCGCTGACAGAAGGCAAGGTGGTCATCTCCGAGCGCTTCACAATGTCGACCGACGCCTACCAGGGATTCGCGCGCGGCCTCGGCCTCAAGACCACGACAATACTCAATAAGATCGCGACGAGCGGCCTGAAGCCCGACCTCACGGTCCTCCTCGATATTCCGGTCGACGAGTTCGACACGCGCGACCAGGGGAGGGAGTTGGACCGCCTCGAACGTGAAAACTCCGAGTTTAGGCGGAAGGTCCGTAAAGGCTATCTCGCGGCGGCGAAAGCGGACCCCCGCGCGGTCGTCCTCAACGGCCGTCTGCCCGCGGATGTCCTTCAGACCAAGATCCTCGCCTTGGTCGGGAAGAAATTATAGTGCGCCTGGACAAAGTCCTCGGCCAGCGCCGCGCCGTCAAAACCCTCGAGGGGCTCTTGACCTCCGAACGCCTTCCCGCCGCGATGCTCTTCGTCGGGCCCGAGGGCGTGGGCAAGTCGCTCGCCGCGATCGAATTGACTAAGTCGTTGCTGTGCCAAGAACGCCCGTTCACCGGAGAGGCATCGTGCGGGGAGTGCTCCAATTGCCGTGCCGTGGATGGTCGCGTGCATCCTGACGCCGTCATCGTCGACGCGTCATATCAAGCTTCTCTCGAAGAGGAAGACATCGAGAAGCAAAAAATCTGGAAGGTGGACACGATCCGCCACCTGCTCAAGGACCTCAGCTTCAAGTCCATGCTCGACGGCTGGAAGGTCGCGGTGATTCCCGACGCCCAGCGTCTCAATGAAGCGGCCGCTAACGCGATGCTCAAGATTTTAGAAGAGCCTCAGCCCAAGACCCTGTGGATTCTGGGCGCCACCCAGCGCGAACGCCTGCCGCGCACGATTTCCTCACGCTGCTTCACGGTGCCCTTCGGCCCCCTGCCCGAGCCGGTGCTTGAAAAAATATTAACGGGCCGCGGCATGGCGCCCGCCCAGGCTAAGCGCCTGGCCGCGCTCTCCGACGGCTCCGCCGGTCGCGCGCTCGAGCTCGCCGAGGACGACGGCCTGCCCGAAGGCAGCGGTCCGCTGGCCGCCGTGACCGCGTCCGACGGCCTTCCCAAGGACCTCGCCGCCGCACGCGTAAAGGTAGAGCGTGCGCTGTACTCGCTCGGCCAGGAGCTGCGCAAGCGGCACCTGGACGGCGAAGTGCCTTTCCTCAATGTTGAAAAGCCGCTGCGCGAGCTCTTGCGCCTGCGCGCGGCCCTGCGCGCCAATGCCGACCCGAAGTTAATCCTCACTCTCGCGGCCCTTGAGGCCGAAGCCGCACGGTGACCCTATGACGAAGCGTTATTACATCACGACCCCGATCTATTACATCAACGCCGCGCCGCACATCGGCCACGCGTACACGACGATCGCCGCCGATGTCCTGGCCCGCCACATCCGAGGCCGCGGGCGCGAGGCGTTCCTGCTCACCGGCACCGATGAGCACGGCCAAAAGGTCGAGGACGCGGCCAAAGTCGCGGGTAAGCATGTAATGGATTTCTGCGATCAGACCTCGATGAAATACCGCGACCTTTGGAAGCATCTCGATGTGCATGTGGACGATTACATCCGCACGACCGAAAAGCGCCACGAAACCAAGGTCCAAGAGCTGTTCGCGCTTTTGATGAAGAACGGCGATATCTATAAGGGCAAGTATGAAGGCCTTTATGATCTCACAAGCGAGGCCTTCGTCAAAGAAACCGACGCCGTAAAAGGTCCGGGCGGCGTTTTACTCGGCCCCGACTCGGGCAAGCCTCTCCAGAAGCTCTCCGAAGAGACTTACTTCTTCAAGCTGTCTAAGTACGGCGACAAGCTTCTCGCGCACTACAAGGCCAATCCCGGCTTCCTCGCCCCCTCGCACCGGGCGAAAGAGCTGCTGAACTTCGTCGAGGACGGCCTCGAGGATATCTCGGTCTCGCGCACCAAGGTGAAGTGGGGAATTCCCGTCCCGGGAGACCCCGACCACACAATCTATGTTTGGTTTGACGCTCTGATCAACTATCTCTCCGCGACCGAAGGGACGGATCTATGGCCGGCGGATGTTCATATCGTCGGAAAAGAAATTTTCCGGTTTCACGGCGTGATCTGGCCCGCAATGCTCATGGCGGCCGGCCTCCCGCTACCGAAGAAAGTTTTCGCTCACGGCTGGTGGACGGTGGATGGCGCGAAGATGTCCAAGTCGGCAAACAACTTTACCGATCCCTACGACATCACCGTCGAGTTCGGCGTGGACGCGCTGCGCTACTTCCTCCTACGCGAAATGCCCTTCGGCAACGACGGGGACTTCTCGAAGACCTCGCTCACCAAGCGCTACAACGCCGAGCTCGCCAACGACCTCGGCAACCTCGTCTCCCGCGTCTCCGAGATGGTGGATAAGTTCCTCGGCGGCCGCCTTCCGACCAAGCCGCCGCTGAGCGAGGATTTCTATACGACGACGGTGGCTAAGCGCACTCCCGAGATCTCGGACAAGATGGAGGCGCTCGATTTCACCGGCGCCCTCGATGTGATATGGGAGGTCGTGCGCAGCCTGAACGCGCGCGTCAACGAAAAGTCGCCCTGGAAGCTGGCCAAGGAGGACCCCAAACAGTGCGAGCTCGTCCTCTTCGACCTGGTTTGGTCCCTGCGCCTGGTGAGCGGCTGGCTCGACCCGTTCATGCCCTCAACCGCGGCGAAGATCCACATGCAGCTCGGCGTGCGCCTGTTCCCCGACGCGCTGACGGCCGAAGATGTGCTCAACGGCACGAAAGAGCGTTCAGGCTTGATCCAAAAGGGCCCGATCCTGTTTCCCCGCAAAGTCTAGAATGAAGCGCTTCGTTCTTTGGCTTCCGGTTTTATTTCTACTTTTAAGTTTTGACAGAGTCGCGCCCGATCGTATCGTCCCCCCCGCTGAATCCATGGCCGCGACCTGGAATGACGCCGCACCGACCTTTCCCGGCCGCAACGAAGGTCGTTTCGGGCATCCCGGCGATCCGCTGAATTTAGTCTTCGTCGGTCGCCCCGAAGTGGTGCGCGCCGCCCTGAGTTCCGCCGGCTGGACCGAAATCCCCACGCCGGTGCGCGGCTCCCTTTGGGCGGGCGTGAAGGAATTTATGACCGGCCGCCCTATCGCCGCCTTTCCGCCGATGAACGACTACCGCCTACGCGGACGCCGCCAGGATATGAACTGGGCTCTCCCCGTGCGCTTCTTACAAGAGCGGCATCATTTTCGGCTCTGGAGGACGGGGACGGCCGACCCGAGCGGCCGCGAATTCTGGTGGGGCTCCGCCAACTACGACCTGCGCGTGCGTTGGCACGACTTGTCACACATCCCCGATCCGGACGCGAACAAAGAGCGGGACTTTATCGTATCCACTCTGATGAACTCGCCGCGTCAGCGCGGCATTGTGATACTTTCCGCGCCGCAGGTGCCGACCGAAGGCGAGAACGACAAAGGCTACCCGTTCAAGACCGACGGACGCGTCGCGGTCATCGACCTGCGCTAGCGCCAACTCGCACCGGTGCGAGCTCGAAATTTATTTACCGGTCGAACCGAAGCCGCCGACCCCGCGCGCGGTCTCTCCGAGGTCATCGGAGTCGACGGGCGCGGGAGTCGCAATGGGGATCACGAGCAGCTGCGCGATGCGCTCGCCTTTCTTGAGCGCGTGCGTCACGGTCGAGATATTCCAGAGCATGACGCCCACCTCGCCGCGGTAGCCCGCGTCGATCACGCCGCCGGCGGTCTTGAGGCCGCGCTTGGCCATCGAGGAGCGGTCGCAGACGAGTCCGACGTGCCCGGCGGGGATTGCCATCGCGACGCCGGTGTGCACGACCCGGCCTTGGCCGGGCGTGAGCTCCGCGTCTTCTAGCGAATAAAGATCGAGGCCCGCGTCGTCGGCGTGCGCCCGGGTGGGCAAGGTCGCGGCCGGCTCAAGGCGGCGCATGGCGAGTATTCCGTGGACGGGCTTGGCGGTCACAGGTGTTCTCCGTAGTTGTCGTGGCTATGATGCAGCGGGGCCCAGCCCACCAAGCGCCAGAGAGCGCGCGCGATCCAGGAGACGGGGCCAAGCAACGCGTAGATTGAGAAAACGAAAAACAGCACCATGAGCGGGTAATAGAAAAGAAGCAAGCCGGCGCACAGCACAATTAATATCCGCGTCAAAGTTTTCGGGCGCATCACGCCGGGCTGCTTGAACGCAGGGTAGGGGATCGTTGAGACCATCAGCAAAGCGATGACGACGACCATGACCGGCGCTACACCGTATAACGCCGGAATCTGATCCATCAGGAACTTCCAGGTCCCCGCCGGTCGACCCTCTTCTATCACTTGGTACAAAAGCACGAAGCTCGAGAGGAAACCCGCGCCCGCGGGAATGGCAAGCCCGGTAAAATGCGTCTTAGAGCCTTGGCCGAGGTGCTCCATTGCGTTAAACCGCGCCAAGCGCAGGCCCCCGCACAGGGCATACAGGAAGGCGATGGGGTAGCCCCAGGCGCCGTAGTCCTTCAAGATGAAGGCGTACATCATGTGCGCGGGTGCCACGCCGAAGGTCAGGAAGTCCGACATGGAGTCAAACTCAACGCCGAACTCGGATTCGCCGTGCACGAGGCGGGCGACGCGGCCGTCGAGCGCGTCGAAGACCATACCGGCGATGATGGCCGTCGCGGAAGAAACGAATTCCCCGCGCACGGAGGAGATCAGGGCGTAGAAGCCGCACGCCATGTTGCCGAGCGTGAACAGCGACGGGGCGAGGAGCTGGCCGCCGCGCTTTAGGAGTTGCTTGTCCATTCCCCGATGGGCGTCAGGCCGCCGACGACGCGGTCGCCGACTTTGACCGTGCACTTCGAGCTTACAGGAAAATGAACCGCTGCTTGCGAGCCGAAATAAATGATGCCGTATTTCTCGCCCGTCTTGACCTCGTCGCCGGGCTTACGCCAGCACTCGATGCGGCGCGCGATGAGTCCTGATATCTGCTCGACGACGAGCAGCCCGTGCTTGGGCGGCTCAATCGTCATGACCACGCGGTAATTGCCGCGCGCCGCGTCCTTCATCGCCGCGGCAAACGAGCCCGGCACCTCGGCGACCTTGGTCACGCGGCCCGCGCAGGGGGCGCGCTGGATGTGAACATCAAAAACGGACAGGAAAATCCGGCAGGTCATCACGTCGCCGGGACCCTCGCGCGCCACGGAGAGCACCACGCCGTCGCCCGGCGAGTAGATGCGCCCGTCGGTCGGCAATGCACGCTCAGGATCGCGGAAGAAGTAAAGCGTGAACGCGGCGAAGCCGAACGACAGCAGCGCCAACAAAGTCCCCGGAATCATGGTCGTGGGGCGGCCCATAAGCCACATGCCGACGGCGCCGGCCGCGACGGCCGGGACCACGAACTGCCACGCCTGAGGAGCTATTTTCATTCGATTGCCATCATACCAAACGCCAAATCATGGGCAGGGCGGGACTCGAACCCGCATGACCTTGCGGCCGGGGGATTTTAAGTCCCCAGCGTCTGCCAGTTTCGCCACCTGCCCGACGAGATATTGTAGCAGTTGCGCCTAGAGACCGATATCTTCGTTCCAGAGGTCAGGCTTCTCACGCACGAAGCGTTCCATCAGCGCGATGCAGTCGGGATCCTGGATCACGGCCAGCTTCACGCCGCGCGCGGCGAACAGATCCTCGGCGCCGAGAAAGTTCTTATTCTCGCCCACGATCACGCGCGGGATGCGGTAAAGCAAGGTCGTCCCGGTGCACATGATGCATGGGCTGAGCGAGGAGACCAAGGTCAGCTCCGGCCAGTCGCGGCGGCGGCCGGCGTTGCGCAGGCAGACGACCTCGGCGTGCGCGGTCGGGTCTCCCGTCTGCACGCGCTGATTGTGGCCGCGCGCGACGATCTTCCCCTTTGCGTCGACGAGCACGGAGCCGATCGGCAGACCGCCCTCGTCATAGCCCTTTTTGGCTTCGAGATACGCCTCGCGCACCAATTCTTGATCGCTCATGCCCCGATCTTACTTCTTCTTGCGGAGGGCGGAAATCTCCGAATGATTGTTCTTGATGGCCCGGCGCAGCCGCGCGCGATCCTCCCGGCACCGCGCGCGCAGGGCCAGCCGCAGACGCCGCGACTTCTCGTGGACTTCGAGGAGCCCCAGATGGATAGTCTCTGGCATCGCCGCCGACGCCTTCACGGCGAGCGCGTCGGACTTCTCCCGCTCGCGGACCAGCACAAGTTCTTTGTGCTGATCAAGCGCGACTTGCTTAAGCCGATGCTTGCCGTCGCGCACCGCCGTGCGCAGTTCGAGCGCTTTTGCCTTATCCGCGGGAGCCGGGGCCCCCGCCCAAGCCCCCGTCACAAGGAACAAGACCGTCAGCGTCATTGAGATGTTCATGTTTTACCCCTCTTACCATACGAATGACCCACCCAAATTGTTCCCTTTCGCGGACAGTTAAATACCAGCTATTTCATTCAAATATATGGGGATTCCCTCATTTTGCAACGACCATTTAAAAAAGTCGCCACTGGCGGAAGCAGGCCTCGCCTGTTACCCTATGGGCGCATGGCTCCCCTCCTGCTGATCCCGGTTTTCGCCTTACTTTTGCGCCCTATTGCGGCGCGCGCCGAAGGCGCGAAACGGCAGGCGTCCGATGCCGCGGTGTTCTCCCAAGGTGCGGCCGCGGCCGAAGACGACGCCGCCGCGCGCGAGGCAGCGGCCCAGTCGTTTGACGGCAATCCCGCGGAGGAAAACACGGTTGTCGCTCCCGGCCAAACCCGCAAAGCAGTGCGCCTGGCAAAACCGTCTCGCGCCTCGCTCGAGGCTAAAGCCGAGCCTCCCCTTGGCGTCGAAAAACATCCGACCGGAAACAAACTCACAACGGGGTTAGTATTGGGCGGCGCCGCCGTGATCGGCGGACTGCAAGGCTGGTTCGCGGCGGGGCTCCTCGGCGCGGTCGCCGGCGCGGGCCTCGGCGTAGCCGCCGCCTGGCTTTTTCATAAGGGCGATTACGGCGGAGCGTTCGGCGTGACCGCGGGCGCGATCATCGGCTCCGCGTTCGGCGGCCCCATCGGCGGGCTTATCGGCGCGGTCGTCGCAGGCGTGCTCGGCCACTTCCTCGGAAAACTCTTTCTCTAGGGCGCTTTTTTCAACGCAGCGACGGGTCGCTTTGCAGCGCGGTCACGCAGGCCATATTGACGATGTCGTCGACCGACGCGCCGCGCGACAAATCATTAACGGGCTTGGCGAAGCCCTGCATGATCGGGCCCAAGGCTTCAGCCCCAGTCAAACGCTGAACGAGCTTGTAGCCGATATTGCCGCTCTGCAGATCCGGGAACACAAGGACGTTCGCCCGGCCGGCCACTTTTGAGCCCGGGAACTTCTTCTGACCGATTTCCGGCACCAGCGCCGCGTCCGCCTGCATCTCGCCGTCGATGGCGAGGTCGGGCGCCTTTTCTTTAGCGATACGGACGGCTTCCTTGACGGCGTTAACGAGCTCATGCTCGGTCGAGCCGTTCGTTGAAAAAGATAAGAATGCGATGCGCGGCTCAATCCCGGTGAGCACCTTTGCCATTCTTGCCGAGGAGATGCCGATCGCCGCGAGCTTCACTGGCACGGGATCGATGTTGATCGCGCAGTCGCCCATGATGAGCACGCCCTCGTCGCCCTGCTTGGGCGACGGGAAGATCATGATGAAGAAGCTCGAGATCGTGCGCACGCCCGCGGCGGGCTTGATGATATGCAACGCCGGTCGAACCGTGTCAGCCGTCGCGTGATCGGCTCCGGACAAATACCCGTCGACGCGGTCATTGTGCAGCATCATCACGCCGTAAACGAGGGGGTCGGTCACCGCCGTCTTGGCTTCGTCTTCGCTGATGCCTTTATGTTTGCGTAGCTCGAAGTACTGGGCGGCGTACTCGGCGAACTTGCCGTCTTTGGCGGGCTCCACGATCTCGATGCCGGCGATATCCACTTGATTCTCGGCAGCGACCTTGCGGGCTTTTTCGGGATTACCGAGAAGAATGGGGATGCAGAGACCCTCTTTCTTGAGGATGGCGGCGGCCTTGACCGTCCGCTTCTCCTCGCCCTCAGGGAGAACGATTGTTTTCTTTAAGGCCGCCGCCTTGCGGCGAATATCTCCGACGATGTCCCGATTCAAAGTGTTGGTGGCCATGCGCCGAGAATAGCGTATCGGGGAAGCCCTCGTCCAGGCTAGTGCGCGTAGGACGGCGAGAGCGCGTCGTCCGCGTGCCACAGCGCGCGGTCGGGGCCGAGCACCCGGTAGGCGCGGCGACCGTGCGACGCCGCGGCGCGGTACGAAGCGGGACGGGCGCTGCGATCGATCGTCGACGCGTGGGGGTCCGTGAATACTCCCCCGGTCATCGTCAGCGAGTACGCGCGCAAAGTGAGCGCGCTCATCTCGCGCGCGAGCGTGCCCCAATCGCCGGGTGCGTTCATCAACCGGCCGGGCACCATGTCCAGACCCTCGATGTGAGCCTGCCCGACGAGCACCACGGCCTTGCCCCCCGTTTTCAACGCTTCCTTCAGGAACGAAGCCATCGTTTCATTGCGGCGCGTCAGGAAAATTTCAGCGATGGCTTCATTGAAGCCGTGCTCATAACCGGCCGATGCTTTGGAAAATTGAGAGTCGACGTCGCTCGGGAAATCCTCCACCGGGCGTCCGGTCTTGCGCGCGGCGAGCTCGGCGGCGGCCTTGGCCCAGCCGTCGAGCGGCAGGCCGAGCGCCACGACCCGCACGCCGTGGACGCGCGCGGACTCAAGCAGACCCCGGAAGGCCTGAAATCGTTTGGGTGAGAAGTAGAGGGCTTCGTCGGGGATGTTCGCCCGCCGGCCGGAGATGAAATCATCGACCGCGCCTTGCTGAGGGCGCTTAAGGCCCTCGATGCCGATCACGGTCACGCCCGCCGCGGCCAATCGCGGCATCTCGCGCGTCAAGGTGTCCACCGAGCTCAGGCTGCCGTGGTTCTCGCCGACAAGCAAGGCATCGTGGTCTGAAAAAATATCCTCAACCGGGACCGCCCAGCTCCGGACTTTCTCGGCGACGCTGTGCGCGACGAAGGCGGAGAACCCGGCGTCGCGCGCGGTCGGCGGGCCGCGTTCGCGGTTCGCCCGGGCGGGCGCGGGCAACGGCGCGGCGGCAAGTGCCGGGGCCGGCAGGAGAACGGGGGCCGGAGCCGAAAGTAACGGCGCGTTCATGACACCCACCAAGGAAGGCGTAAAGCTCGCGGAGGCCGGCCCCGACATGGAGATCGACAGAACCGGAACGGGCGAGCCAGCGAGGTTCAGCGCCGGCGATAGCCGTTCAACTACGCCGGCCGAAGCGGCCGTGCAGGCACTGAGAATGAGAACGACGGCAAAACGCAGCGAACGACTCATGAGATGATTATAGAAGGAAGAAACGGGGCGGGCAGGGGTCGTAGGACCTAACCATCATTAGGACCAATGATTATAAATTATTTTTAATTTTTAACGAAAATTTATAATCACGAGGCAAGACGGTCGGCGACGGCCAGATGCTCGGCCTCGTCATCGGCGATGCGCCCGAAGAGAGCGGCGGTCACCGGGTCGCGCTGGGCCAAGGATTTCCGGAAGCTTTCTTCGGCCGCTTGGCCGCGGGCTTCGGCATCGCGCATGAGGGCGGAAAATTCGGCCGCGGTTTTGCTCTGAATTAAGCGCCGCCACAGGCGGTCGGACACCGGACGGTCGGCGACCTTTACGCCGAGCTCCGCCATGCGCCCCAACAGCAAATTTAGATGCATTTCTTCTTCGAGACCGATGCGCCGCCAAGCGGCGCGTAATTCATCCGAGGCCTCAGTCAGATTTTCCGCGGCCCACATAAACGCGGCGAAGGCCTGACGCTCGGCGAAAGCCGCCGTGCGCAAGCGGTCGGCGATGCCCTCCGGAGCGCCCAGGCCGCGTGAAGGCGGCGCGTACTCCTCGGGTGGGCAGACGACAAAGGGCTTCCAGTCCATGGGGCATGATACCGGAAAAGACTTGCCGACTAAAAGCCCCACTTCCGTTATGGGCCGAATGGTCCGTCTTGTGCTAGAATCGCGCCATGAAGAACTTAATCCCCGCCTTTGTTTTGCTTCTGTCGCCGCTCGCCGCCTCCGCCGATAACGGCGCCTTGCCCGCGTTCAACTTCACCGGGGTCGCGGCGCTCCGCGCCCAAAAATCCACGCTCGTCGCGCCCGAGCCCCGTCCCGCCGATGTCATCGACCAGAGCCACATGTATATCCAGGCGGGCAAAGATGTCCTGTTCGGCTACGCCAAGACGCAGGAGCAGTTCAACGAGGCCTCCGCTTACTGGACGAGCGTTCTCGCGGCCGCCGGCATCCAGCCCGGCGCTCCGACCTTCAAGGATGGATTTTTCACGCTCCCGTATACCACGACGGACGGGCGCGCCCTTCGCGCCTTCGTGGCCGAACCCCGCCAGTTTCCTCCAAAGGATGACGCGGGATTACGCGCCAACATGGCCGTCGCAAACCAGGCCCTGACCGCCGCCGGCCTGACCCCGGTCTCGGCGCGCGTGGTGAACCTTGAGTACGCTTTGCCCACCTACTCGATCCTCTACCTCGTTAAGCCCGAGGCTCTCAAAGAGCACGAGACCCAGATCCGGGTATTAAAGCCAGGCGACGAAGTCGACCCCGGTCTGATCAAGGCCTCCGGCGTGACCTTGGTGCAGAAGCCGCAGCCGTGGATCCTCGTCTACATCGGGCCCGAGCTCGGCTATGTGGGGCTGATCGCGAAGACGGCGGAAGACCTCGCTCTGCGGCTCGAGAAGCGCAAGGCGTACCTGCTCGCGGCGGGCAAGAAGATCATCGGCTCAAAACTTGTGGCGGTGGACGACGCGGACTACAAGTTCGGCGCCGAGCTTCTGTTTTTTCAATAATCGTTCCGCGCTAGGAGCGACGGCCGAGGCTTCCGCCGTTGAGGCGGTCCCGGTCGAGCGAACGCGCCTTGCGGTGAGAGAGGCCGTACCAGGCCAACGCACAGATGGAGCACAGCGCTAAGCGTCCGGGCGTGACGCCCTTGAACATCAGGGCGAGGAATGCGATCGCGGCCACGGGCGGAAGAATCCAGCGCAATCGATCAAGCTTCATAGGCGCCATCATAATATAGAATAGCCGCCTGATGGGCGATTCTCCCTCCCCCGCGACGCCCGCTCCATCCTCGAGCGACTTAATGGCCCTGCGCTACCAGCGCCTGGTCCTGCTCAATCGTATGTCCATCGCCCTGTTCAGCGACAAGCCCTTCTCCGCGGCCGTCCCTGAGGCCTGCCATGCCGCGATGGCGCTCATGGGTGCCCAGTCGGCGGCCCTATACATAGCCGACGAGCGCGGCCTGCCCATCCTCACCTACCGGCATGTTGATAAGCGCCTCTCCGACGCGGCGGCGCACGCCGCGGAGAAGGAGC
>JAYTSX010000166.1:0-23372 GCA_043745445.1 Elusimicrobiota bacterium | reverse complement strand
TGTCGCGCATCGCCCCGGAGTGGTCCCCGAGCTGGAATTCCGCGTCGGCCCGGCGTTCGAGGATGCGTGCTGCGGGCCCCTTGAGCGCGAGCGCGGTGTTGAACGAATCGATCGCCTTGAAGTACAGGCGGTTGCGCAGGCGCAGGGAGCCGAGATTATAGTGATAGCCTGGCTCTCGCGGCTGGAGCTCGACGGCCTTCATCACGTCGCGCATCGCCTTCTCGGGCTCCTTGAGCGCGTTGGCGTACAGCGCGCCGCGGCCGTTATAGGCCTCGGCGTTTTTCGGCGCGGCGTCAATCGCTTTCGTGAAGTCCTCCAGCGCGAGCGTCGGTTTCTCGACCCGGGCGTAGAAGCTCGCGCGCGCCACCAAAATCTCCGTATCCGCAGGCGCCAGGCGCACGGCGCGGTTGAGGTCCTGAAGCGCGGGCGCGTCCTGCCCCATACGGGCGAGCAGGCCCCCGCGGGCGGCGATGACCGGCGCGTTCTCCGGCTCGAGCTTAACGGCCTCATCGAGATAGGCGAGCGCCCGCTTGAGATCCTTGTCCGACTCGCTCGCTCGGGCCAAGCGCAACAGCGCCGGGGAGACGGATCCGAGCTCGCGCGCCCGCGTGTAAGCGGCGAGGGCGTCCTTCCACAGCTGAAGCGAAAGGTACCGGTCGCCCATCGAGATCGCGGCCTCCGGGGCGAGCTTGGCCGAGGTCATCGCGTTGTGAAAGTCAGACAGCGCCTGTTCGCGGCGACCTTGCCGCCAATGAAGCTCGCCGCGGTTGTAGTAAGGAGCGTAGTCCTGGGAGTCGGCGCGGACGGCCTCTTCGAAATCCTTCAGCGCGCCCGGCTCGTTTCCTTGCCGAAGCTTAAGCGCGGCGCGGCCGAGGTAGGCGTATGAGTATTCGGGATCGACCGCGATCGCGCGGTCATAGGCCTTCGCCGCGCGCTTGAGGTCGCCTTGACGCGCCATGGCCGACCCGACCAGCGCAAAGGCCATCGCGAAATTTTTGTTGGTGCGCAACGCCGCGGTCAGGTCCGCGATGGCTTTCGCGTCATCGCCCTTGTCGTAATACGCGCGGCCTCGCGAATAGAGCCATAGGGGCGTCTTCGGCTCGCGCTTGAGCGCGTCGTCGAGGTCGGCGATCGCCTTCGGCATGTCGCCTTTTTCGCGCCAAACCCGGGAGCGGGCATACATCGCCGCGGGCGTCTTCTGATCAGCTTTCAGCGCGGCGTTGAAGCTCTCCAGAGCTTTGTCGACATGGCCGAGCATCAGCTGCGCCCCGCCCTGCGCGACGAGCTCGTCAACCGCCAGCGAGCCGGTGCCGAGAAATTCGAGCGACTTCAACGCGTCGGCCTTCTGCCGGGGCATGTCTCCCGCCGCGTGCCACAGGCGCGAGCGCAGTTCGTAGGCTCCCCCGCTTCGCGAATCGGCCGTGATCGCCGTGTTGACTGAGCGCATCGCATCCTTGAACTCGCCGCGACGGTACAAAGCCTCGGACTCGGTCAGCATGCGGCGCGCCGCGCCTTTGTCCGCGGCCCTGAGCGACGGGGCGAACAAGGCGAGGGCCGCAATGGCCGCCGCGAGCAATCGGAATACCTTCAACATGAGGAGAGTACCGGGAACGTGTTACAAATTCAAGGCTAACTCTAGATCACTGGTGTCAGGCCTCCCGGTATTACAGTATTTTGAAAGAAGCCAGCCGGAGAAATACGGTAATACCGGTAGGCCTGACACCAACAAGGGAACTAAAGATAGAAGTCGCGGACCCAGCGGTGCTTGGCGATCGCGGCGAGGCCCGTGGCGTCGAAGTAGCGGCCGTCGCAGGCCCGAGCGTTGAAGGTTACATGGGACACGCGCCGCATCCCTGGGATGACGGTCGTGACGGAGTCATAGCTCAGGCAGTACTTAAGCGCGGCCGCCGCCAGCGTTTCCGCATTGGGCCCGATCACGGCGCGCGCGAGGAGATCGGCGCGCCGGCAGGTTTCGGTTAGGCGTTCGCCGCCGAAATAATGAGAACGGAAATCCTCGGGCGCGAAGCGGGTGTCCGGCGTCAATGTGCCGGTCAGGCTCCCCTCGTCGAACGGACAGCGCACGATCACGCCGACGCCCTTCTCGCGGCACAGCGGCAAGAGCGCGTCGGCCGCGCGTTGATCGAACATGTTGAAAAGCACCTGCACGACGCCGACGAGCCCGGTCTTTACGAGTTCGACGGCGGACTCAGGGTCGTCGTTGTTGATGGAGACGCCCCAATTGCGGACCTTGCCTTCCGCCTTGAGCTTGGCCATTTCCTCCGCGAGCGCGGGCCACATCGGGTCCTTAAGCCAGGAATCGTGCCAGACATGGAATTGGTAAATATCGACGCTGTCGGAGCCGAGATTGCGCAGCGATCGCTCGACGCTGAGCCGCACCCAGTCCGGCGGGAACACCAGCGCCAGCTTCGCGCGCGGATGGCCGGGCCATTCCATGTTCTTCGGCGGGACTTTTGTCGATACGACCGCGCGGCGGCCGGCTTCTTTAAAGAGCCGTGCGATCAGGCGCTCGGAGTGGCCATGCCCATAGGCGTAAGCCGTGTCGAAGTAGTCGATGCCTGAATCCAGGGCGGCATGCAGGGCGAGCATGGACTCGTGGTCGTCGGTCGGCCCCCACATGGACTTGCCGATGCCCCAGCCTCCAAAGCCGATCTCGGAGATCGACAGCCCGGATTTCCCGAGCGGCCGGTGCGGCAGCTTCAGCGACGCTTCGCTCGCCTTCATCGCCGATAATCTAGCAAAATGGGAGGCCTGGCACCTATTGGGAGACTTTGACTTGAAGGCCGATGGCGCCGATGATGTCGGCGACGGCCTCGCAGCGTTCAAGGGCGCCTTGGTAGACGACCGCGGAGCCCTTCGTGTCGACTTCGGTCGAGTAGGCTCGCGCCTGTGCCAGGCCGCAGCGGATGGCTTTAATTAAAATTTGTTCGACGGCGTCGAACGAGTGGCATTCGCAGTTATAGAGGATGACGCTCCAACCGGTATCGCGTTCGGAGTCGGCGGGGGCCTCGGTTTTTTTGATCTCCGCGGAGCCCTTGCGCGTCGCGACGGGCATGTTAGCGCCGGACGGCGACGGCCATGCCTTCGCCGGTGGGGATCATGGCGCAGGACGCGAAGAGGGTCTCGTCGGCGAGGAGCGCCAGCGCGGCGCGCATGGGAGCGACCTTCGGCAGGTCGTCATGGCCAGCCGGAAGATCGTCGCGATGGAGGTTCCCGAAGAGATAGGCGTTGTCGCAGATCACGAAGCCGCCCGAGCGGACATTTTTCACCGCCCAGCGGGCGTAGTCGGCGTAGCCGGTTTTATCGGCGTCGATAAAAACAAGATCAAAAGGTCCCTGGGCGGTGAGCCGGGGCAGGACATCCGTTCCCGCTCCCGTATGAACAGTCACCTTCGCCGCTAAGCCGGCGAGCTCGATATTTTCCTTGGCGACCTTTGCGTGCTTAGGATCGTATTCGATCGTGTGAAGCATCCCCCCCTCGGGAAGGGCTCTGGCGAGCCAGCAGGCCGAGTAGCCGGCGAGCGTGCCGACCTCGACGATCTTTCTCGCGCCGCAGGCGGAGGCGAGGAAATGGAGCAGGCGGCCCTCATCGGGGCCGACGCTGATCGGCGGAAGGCCCTTCGACTCGGTTGATTCCCGGATGACGCGCAGGACGGGGTCCTCGCGCGCGATGGTTTTGGTCACGAAGTCGAGCAAGGGCAAGGTGCGGTAGCCGGAGTCGGTCGCGCCTTGGTGGGCCATGATCAGAGCCTGAGCCACTGCAGGATTTTCCATTTCTCGATCGCTTCCACTTCGTCGCCGTCGCGGCGCAGGCGAAAGCGGCGGCGTAGGGCGCGCGCGTCCCGGCTCAAAGCCGTGCGTTCGGGCGCCAGCAGGCCCACTCGCTCCTGCTTGGCGAGATACTCCGTGAAGGCCAGGGCGTCGGCGACGACGCCGGCGTCGCCGCGCGGCCGGCAGCGCTGGGCGTGAGCCATGAACAAGGTCCGGTAGCGCGTGCCCAGCAGACGCACGGTCTGCGGCAGGTAGCGCGCGGTTTTCCAGAGGCGTTCGACTGAATCGGCGGTGGACGGGGCTTCCATCGGCGTCAGTTTAGCATTAAGAATGACGCGGCCGCATCTCCATTATACGCGCTAGGCCCATTGGGCCGGAGTCCCCGGACGATCCTCGAAACACTCCTGTCAGGACCCTCCTCCGAGGCCCCTGTGAATAAGGGGATAAGTTCGGGGATAGTAACACGTTCGTCATATGGTGTCAGGCTTTAAAGATTAAGTTGCGAGGGAGAATGAATCTTAATATCTGGCACTTGACTCTGCCAAACGCCCCATGCTAGTATAGGCCTAAGGTTCCGTGTTCGCCTAGGTCTTCGGAGCCGAATCGTTAGGCCCAATGGGATACCCCTCTCGCCGAGAATCCCGTCCCGGGGCGCACCGCCGAGTCACGGCATGCGTCCTTTCCCTCGCCCTTGTCCTTCAAGGCGGGGCTCCGGCTTATGCCGCCGGGACCCGGGGCGCCTCGGCCAAGGCCACCGTGGCTCCGGTGACCATCCTCCCCCCCGCCGAGGCTCTGCGCAGTGCCGTGACCGCGATGGGTTGGGCGCAGGCGCCGGCGATGCTGTCCGTCGTGCCCGTTGCCGCGGCGCGGCTCGCGCCGCCGTCTAGTCCGCAGGCCGCCTTCGACGCGCTTGTTAAAACACTCGCGGGGACTCCGAGCGCGACTGAATTGCGCCGCGCAGCGGCGGACGCGGCGGCGGTCGCGCCTGCGGCCGGCCGCGCGGCGGCGCGACAATGGGCGAAGACGAAGGGCGAGTCCGCGCCGGCCGCGCGCGCGGCCCTGCCTGAACTCGCGCGTGCTTTGGGTCTGACGCAAAAAGCTCCGGACGCTAAGGACGCTTTGAGTGCCCACGAATCGGCGGTGAGCCGTGCCGCGGCTCTGGAACTTCCCGATTTCGGCGGCGCCCGTCCTGTTCAGGCTCTCCAGCAGCCCGGCCAAACCGCGGCCGAGCTGAATATCTCGTATCCGGCGCTCCCGTCCGGCGCGCGTGCCGAGGCCGAGCTTCGTCAACGGCTGGGGCAGAGCGGCGACTTGGCTGGAGGTGCGGCCGATACGAGCGAAATCTCGCGTCTTGACCGTCTGCTCGAGCGCGTCGCGCCTTTGCTTCCGGAAGGCGAAGGCGGCTCAGGCGCGACGGATTCGCGAGAGTCCAAGTGGGCCTCGCTCGAGGCCCTGCGGCGCATGTTCGATGACGCGACGACGACCCCCGGGGCTTCGCCGGCGACGAAGCCCGACCTCGCGGGCACGCCGGCTGAGGCCGCCGTTGAAGCAAGGCTCTCCCGCGTCGAAGCGCTTAATGCGGAGCTTCAGGGAAACATCGCGTCGCGCGACGCCGCTGAGGCGATGCTCGCCGTGGCGGATCGTTCGCGCGCCGGCGCCCTGCGCGAGCGTCGCGACGGCCGCGACACTCTTGAGTTCCGCAAGAACTTCGCGCGGCTGGCGATGGTGATGGACCTGTCCTACAGCTTAAACCTCCTGAATTCCGCTGATGCGGCGCTTGGCAAGATGGAGGCGCTTCTCGATCAAAAGCTTCAGCTGATCGAGAAGAAGCGCGCGGCCAACGGCGGCGCCGCCGCGGGCGCAGGCGCGCAAGCGGGCCGAACGGACGCCTGGAAAAAGGAGGCCGAAGCGCAGACCGCCGCCGATGTCAAGCAGCGCGATGACTTCGCCTCGCTCGCGGTCCGCGTCGGAGGCCTGTCTTCGGCGGTGGCGCGCTTTCGCGCGGATGTGTCGGGCCTGCTCTCTTCGATCAACGCTCGCGATCGGGCCCGTAGCGTCGACGCCCCCGCCGAATACGACCGCCGTCTCGCCCTGCTCCCCGCTTTGATCGACGGCCTCCAGCACGGCTCCGCCTCCCCCTCGGGCGTCTCCGATCTCTCCCTCGATTTTCTCCAGAGCAAGTCGGCTGAGATCGCGGGCTACCGGGCTAAGATCGCGGAGGCCGACGCGCGCATCAGCGCCGCCCCCATCGAGTTCGCCGGCGTGCTCGTGATCGCGGTGCCCGGCGTGCCCGAGGAAAGCGTAACGAACCCGACGCTCGAGGCGACGCGCGCGCTCCTCTCCCGCCGCCGGGATTTCTGGCGCGGCCAGCGCGACGAGCATGCGAAGATTCTCGCGGGCGTGGAGCGCGCCTTAAATCCCAACGGCACGACGCGCGTCGCCGACGACTTTGGCGGCTCGCGCCTGGAGTCGCTCGTCGCGTGGCGCAACGAGCAACTCGACCTCGAGGCGCGCCTGGCCTCGGCGAGCGACGCGATCGCGAGCGACGCGGACGCCCTGTCCGAGCTGATTGAAAAGGGCGCCCCCGGCGCGGCCCTCCCCCGCTTGAAAGGCCGCTCCGCCGACGATCTTCGCACCTTGCTCCCCGATCTTCTCGATCGGCTCGACGCCATGGCGATTCCAGACACCGATGCCGGGTTTGAAGCCAAGACACGCAAGATCGACCTCTCCCGCCTTGTTCCCTTTCTCGGCGACCTCACCGTCCGCCGGCTTGAGGCCAAGGCGACGGCGAAGGCCCTGGAAAAGCCGGTGTCGGACGTTTTGCCGAAGGCGAAGGCGGCGTTTAGTGAATCGGTCGCGGCCTTTCAGGCTGTACTCAATGACATCACGGCCGATGAGGCGTGGCTAACGGCTGGGGTGCCCGCCGGAGAGGCGCAAGCATTGATCAACCGCAAGCGGGCGCTGATCAGCGGAACTTTGGCCCCCATGCTGGCGAATCTTCAAGATCTGTTGGATCACACTTTGATTCCGTTCCAGCGCGACCGGATCGCTCAAAGCGATCCAAGCGGCACCGATGACGGGTACTCAACTCTATACAAGGAAAAGAAAAAGCTGTTCCTCCAAATCTCCGATGGCCTCCGTAAAGCCCTTCCCTGGGGCCTCGCCTCAAACGGTGCCAAAGCCTACAACGCGGGCGCAGCCCGCGAAGGCATCGCCCAAGTCCGCAAACAATACGAGTCCTACAAAAAGATCGTCGTTGATTACCAAGACTCCATGAGACGCCGCAAAGATCCCGCCAATCCCGAGATGGAGGATCTTTACGGCGAGAGTGTGCCCTACTCCCTCGTCCGCCGCGCCGCCGTCTACCGCGAGGAGCGCCGCGTAAGGGCCGTCAAAATGAACGCCACCGCCGTTAATATCAATTCGATTCTCTCGCAACTCGACGGTCTCACTTCGAACAAACATTCTTTTGCCGTCAAATATAAACTCCCCACCGATCTCGACCCCGAATCCCCATCCACAGCCCCGCGCCTCACATCTATGGCCGACGCCCGAACCCTACAGAACATGGCCTCGGCCATAAAGCAGGTCGCCGACGCAGCCCTCGCCGCAAACACCGGCACCGACATCACCGTCGGCGGCGGCTCCGGCATCCCAACCGGAACCCAACCCCCCCTCGACATCTCCAACAATCAGAAAATCGCCCTCCTCGGCCTCGAAGCCATCAAACGCCTCGTCCCCACCACCGCCTCCCCCATCTCCGGCGATTCCTACGCCGAGTGCCTCGCCCGCTTCCTCTTCGCCGACGCCCTCGTCACCACCTCCGACGCCTACCTCCGTGATCGCATCCCCGTTTTTCTCGCGTTCCTCCTCCGCGCCGCCGCCGGTCTCAACTCCGGCCTCGCCGACCTCGACGCCGATCTCGCCTGGGTCGGCGGCGACCTGTCCGGCGGCGAATCCGTTCTCGACCGCAAGGTCGCCGCGTACACCATGCTGTCCGGGGTCGCCCGCGAAGGCGCCGAGCTCTTCGGCCAAAAGGCCCAATGGAGCGCCGAGGGCGTCGGAACCGTCGGCCGCGTGCAGACCTACTACGACACCCTCGGCGAAGTCTATTCAAACGGCGACGAGGCCCTCGACGCCGAAAAGAAAGCCGCGCTCGAGTTCAAAGACGCGCTGGCAAAATCACGCAAGGGAATCAACGAGCAGCGCACCACCGTCGTCGGCTGGCTTGCGCAACTCGACAACCCCAACGAGACCGCCCTCGCACGCATCGGCGAAAATATTTCGTCCATTCAGGATAAGACGCGCGCCGTCCTCGAAACCAACATCGGCGCCCGCCGCGCCGAACGCGCGCGCGACGCCGCGTCGAAGGCCGTCGCCGACACGCTCAAGGCGCTCGGCGTGGAGCGCGCCGCGCTCGATAAGACGCTCGAGCCGGTCGGCGATCTCGGTCGTCTCACTCCGGAGGTTGCCACCCGCGTGTCCGCCGTCGGCAGCACCGGAAGCGCCTGGCTCGCCGAAAACCGCGGCGGGCCGCAGACCATGGTCATCCCCAAGTCTCAGTTCGAGCGTTTTTTATCCCAGCTATTCGGCGCCCTCACAGCGGACGCGGCGGCTCAGGATCTCGTCGCGCTGCGAGAGCAGATTCTCAAGGACCCCAAAGCGCTCTCCCAGCTCTTGCCGGGCACGAAGATGGTGGAAGTCGGCGAGGGCACGGACGGCTTCTACCTCGTTTACCAAAGCGAATTCTCGACGCCCGGGGGCCTGGAGACCGCGCAGCAGGTGACCTTCGGCAACGCGCTGAAGCTGTGGGGCCAGAATGTCAGCGTCATCGGCCACCGCTTCGCGAGCCCTCCCGCGCCCGGCAACGCGCCTTTCGGCGATCAGGGCGTGACCGTGCAGGTCGAGTCGCTCGACAGCGACCACATGGTGAACTACCTCGATGTCACCTTCCACAAGTTCATCCAGGACATTCCCCCCGACCTGACCGTGGGCTCTCAGGCCCGCGAGGCGCGCATGATGGTGTTCGACGACTTCGCGCTGATGGTCGCCGACGGCAAGGTTTATTTCGGCGCCGCGGGTTTCGCCGACTTCGCGGCGGCGGACGCGGGCGGCAAGCCGTCCTACTACGGCGGCAACATCAAGTCGAAGATCAAGTTCAGCAAGGTCCTGTCGATGAACGCCGAGCAGACCGCGCTGTTCGCGAAGGACCCGCGCCGGTTCATGCAGGAGGTCAACCTCGACTTCACCCACTTCGATCCGACCTTGGATCAAAGCTTCCTTATCGAGGGGCAGGGGCAAGACCGCGAGTACACCCGCTCGAAGCTCGGCGTCGGCGTGGACCTCGCCGCCGCGCTCGACCAGAAGGATACTTTCAATCTGGAGTTCTACTACGCCAAGACCGGCGGCACCGACCCGCTGACCCAGCAGGCATTAGGGGCCACGATTCTCAAGGGTTTCACCTTCGATGTCGGCGGCCACCAGACGCGGCTTTCGGTCGGCGGTGGCGGCGAGGTCGGCGAGAAGGTCGACTCGATGAACGGGCGCATCGCGTACGAAATTCCCGACATGGGCGTCGTCATCAATGCCCAAGGCAAGCTCTCCGGCTCGGCGTCGGCTTACTTCGCCGAGATTCGCAAGCGCACCGGGACGAACTCGGAGGTGGCGCTTTCCTACGGCAGCCGCTACATCGGGCTCAACGACCGCCTCACGGTTTCGTTCGAATCGTCCTACACCTTGGGCGAGCTGTGGCGGTCGGTGACAGGGGCCGCGGCCGAGGACTTGCGCGGCGGTAAGACGCTCGCGGAGTTCGACGCGGCGATCGGCGAATTTTTCACGCGCGACGACGCCGCCAATCCGGCCTTGGCGGAACTCGCGCGCGCCTTCGACGCGGACGCGAGCCGCCGGCTCATCGTGCTTGAGATCGGGCGGCTCTCGCGCGAGGTCGGCGCTCTGCAGAAGGGCGGCGCCTTCCTCGACAACATCCGTCAGCGCGCGATGGTCGGCTTCGTCTCCGGGCCCGTCGGGCCCGGCACGGCCGAGCGCGCGACGGGCGGCGGCTTCCAGGCGGGCACCCAAACCGAGCTGACCCTGAGCAAGAGCCAGCGCGATTTGATCGAGGCGCGCAGCTCGGCGCTGTTCGCGCTGGGTCTGGATCTCGAGGAAAGCCTGCTCGACACCGCGAAGGCCTGGCAGTCGGCCCTGGCGCAGGTGGCGCTGGCGAAGTGGCGCCGCCACCTGGCCGCATTCATCGCGGCCCACGCCGAAGACGCCGTCCTGCGCGCGGAGGCCGAGGTGCGCGTCATCGAGGCGACCGACGCGCTTCGCCGCGCGTCTTTGCGCTACGCGGCCTTGACCGGCCGCGGGCCCGATGAGCCTCTGCCGTTTGACGGCGTCAACCCCAATGATCTTGACCGCGTCCTCCGCCTGGTCGCGCGCTCGCTCGCCTCGCCGGAGCGCCTCGGCGCTTTGTTTGCGCGGGCGCGCACCTCCATGAAGCTCCCGGAGAACTCCAAAGCCGTTCTTGATTGGATTCCCTGGATCGAGAAGTTCACCTTCTCCGTCGGCGCTCAGCTCCCGGACCTGATGTCGAGCCAGGCGCTGGGCGTCGCGTTGACCGTGCGCCTGCCGATCTACGATCCGACCAAGGGCAAGATCAACGCCGCGTTCCAGCTTCAGTCGCAGGCGGCCATCCTCGAGATGGCGGCGCGCCTTAAATCCACGCGCCTGCGCGCTCGCTCCGAACGCATCGCGGCGCGCGGCTGGGGCGAGCGCACGCGCGAGGCCGAGGCCGCGGCGGCCGAGGCCGCGCGCGAGCTCAGCGACGGCATCCGCCTGTACCGCAACGCTTTGATCGGCGCGCCCGACCTGCGCGCGCGCGCGAGGCGCTGGCTCGACGCCGCGACCGATTCTCTGACCTTCGGCATCGAATGCTCGCTCCAGGACGCCTGGGCCACGCTCGACGCCGAGCAGGAATCACAAAGCCCTTCGGACGAGACGCGTGAGGTGCCCAAGGACATGAGAGCGGCCTTTGATCAGGCCATCGCGCATTCCGCTTCGTGGGAAGCGCTCTCGCGCCGTTCGCAAGCGGCGCAGGAACTCCTCGCCGCCTCCGACCGCCGCATCCGGAAGGTGGATGTGGACCTTTCGGTCGGCGCGAACATCACGGCCGCCGGCGTCGCGCTGATTCCCGCGTTCGGCATCACCGGGCTCGCGGTTCTGCCCGTCGTGGGCATCGAGCTCGCGCCGGAAGAGCTGCGCCAGCTCGACGCGGGCCGTCACGGTGCTGAGGCCGGGATGTACACGAAGCTTCAGGACAAGGCCGCCGCCGACATGGCCTTTAACCTGACGCGCGCGATGCTCGAGGCGTCCTTTGCCGCGAAGCAGGCCGCGCTTTATGAAAGCGAGCTGATCCCCGCGCTCATGGCGGCCCAGGATGGATCGCCCGGACAGGCTGAAAAACTTCGCGCCGCGAAGGGGCAGCTCTCCGATTTGAACGCGCGCCGCCGGGAGTCCGAGGTCGCCGCAAACCATCTTCTCGGCCGGCCGCTTGATTCACGGCTGACCCTGAGCGTGGACGCGGAATCGGCGCTGGCGGCCCTCGCCGCGCGAGCCGAGCGGCTGGACCCGACGGCCGCGACTCGCGACGCGCTCGAGTCGCGCCTGAAGATCGCGCGGGCCGTCGAAACAGCCGTGGACAAGGGCTTAAAGGTGGATCGCCTGCGTCTTGATCCGATCTCGATGGTCGGCCGTTCCCTTGGCCGCCTCATCTCCGCACTGTCAGGCGACGGCCTGCCTTCGCCTGAGATCGTCGAGATCGCGCGCGAGCGAACCTTGTCGGCCGAGCGCGCGCTCGAGGCTTTCGATGAATCTCTTCCCGTCGTGCGCGCGCGCCTGGGGTCTGAGCTGTCGCGCGTGCGCGCGGCCCGGGCGGCGCTGGCCGGGCGCGGCGACGCCGAGTCGCGGGCGACTTCGCTTGAGCTCGAACGCCAGGAGGCCCTGATCCGCGCGCAAATTTTGGTGTGGGGCGGTTCTCAGACCATCGAGGCCGGCGGTTTGCCCGGCTCGTACGCCGAGCTGTCCGCGCGCCTGCGTGAAGCGGCCTTGCGCGCGGCGCCGCCGCGTTTTGACTCGCAGGACTTGGGAGCTTTCGAGTCGGGTCCCCCGCTTGATGTGACCGGATCAATCCGCTACTACGACCACCGCCAGACCTTGTCGGGCGATCCCGTCGGCCGGACCTTTATCGAAGGCTGGCTCGAGGCGCGCCTGCGCAGCCCTTCGACGCCGCCCGAGGCGATGGCCGCTTTGACCCGGCTGCGCGAGGACCGCGCCGATGAGCAGCGCCGCGCAGGCGCCGCCGCCGCGAACGCGCGCGCCGACATGGCGTTGGCGCGCCTGCGCTTTGACGCGGCGCTGATCCGCTGGTCCGAGGGCGTGGGCATCGGGGCCGAGGCTCGCGCCCGCGTGGCCCGCGACCTCGCCGAAACCGCGGCCTTCCTGCATCTCCCGCCGGGCACGCCGCCTGAGGCCTTGCTCGCACTTCTCCCGGCGTCCACCGACGGAGACCTGGCGTCGGCGGCGGCGCGCGAGGTCGCGGAGGCCGAGGCCTTCGACCTCGACCTGCTCAAAAAAACCCTTTTCACTCAGGGCCTTCCTCAGGAGCTATCTGGACGCGACCGCCTGCCGCAGCTGCGCGCCGATCTGCTTGCCGAAAAAATGAGCTCGCGTGGATTCACCCCCCTCGCCGCGATCGGCCTGTTCCGCGGCACCTGGGTCACGGGGGCTTTCCTCGAGGCGCCGGATCCCGAACGCGTGCGCGCGGGCCTCATCGATGTGATCGATGACGCTCTGCGCCGCGAGCTTGAGGATTCCCAGCGCCTGCAAAGCCTGGCGCTTCAGCTGCACACTCTCATGGCCTCCGTCGCGGAGAAGACGCGGCTCGTCGCCGCCCTGCGCCTGCGGGAGCTGACCGCGCGCCGCGACCTGCTCGGGGCCGTCGAGCGCGTGCGCCTGCGCCTATCGCCTGTGTCCGAGATCGCCGCGGCCCAAGGAGAGGCCGCCCGCGCTCAGTTTGAGTTCGTTGCCGGGACGCAGGCGCTGGCCGAGGACTTCGCGCGCCTGACCGCGGAGCTGTCCGCGCTCGGCATCACGCCGTCCGTGTATGCGCGCCCGCGCAGCGTCGAGGGCGCGCGTGATCCTTTAGAGCCCGCCGAGCGCACCGCGCGCGCGCGCCTGCTGGCCTGGTGGGCCGATCGCCTCCTCGACGCGGACTTCGAGCGCCGCAACGATGAATTGCTCACCGGCGCGCCTGAATCCATACGCGCCGAACTGCGCGTGCTCGTCGAGCGCTACCGCATCGCGGCGCGCGACGAGGCCGCGGTGAAGAGCCTCGACTACACGCCCGCCGAGCGCCTTGATCGTCTCATGAAAGTGGACCTTCAGGGGCGCCGTCGCCTCATCGAGGGCGCGCTGTCGCAGGTGCTGGCGGAGATGCAGGCGTCCGATCCCTCGCGCGGCGCCGGCTGGACCGGCCTGATGGGCTTCCTCCGCCGGGAATCGGCCGCGTCGCTTGAGACCGAGGGCACGGTGCTGGCACGCGAGGGTGAAGTCGGCTCCGAGCTGTCGCTCGTGTACTGGTCGGCGGTGAAAGCGCCCGCCGCACTCGATGCTCCCGTGCGCCGCCTCATCGCGCTCAACGCGCGCGTCGCGACCATGCGCCGGGAGGCCCAGGCGGCCTGGATGGCGCGCACCGAGTCGCCGCAAGATCACCTCCTCAAAGACAAAGCGCTCGACGCCTATGTCAGCGCGTTGGATGATTTTGACACAGAGCTCGCCCGCACGCTCGAGCTTCCCCAGGCAGCCGGCGACGCGGGCTGGACGCGCTCCCTCAATGGCCTGTTCGGCGTGCGCGCAAGCCTCGAGCGCCGCCGTGAACGCCTTGAGTACGGACGCGGAATCCTGACGCTCGAGGCGGCGATCGCGCTCGGCGAGTCGCGACTGCGGGCGCTGCGCTTTGATCCGACGGAGACGCGAGAGATCGGACCCGCGTCTGAAACCGTCGCCTTCCTGCGCGGCATGAAGGCGCGCTGGCTCGGCCGGACCGACGCGTTGCCGGCACTCATCGCCCTGCGCACGAGCAAGGCCGTCGTCTGGGCTTCACCCGCGGACATCCGGCGGCTGGAGACAGCGGGGCGCGTCAGCGACCTCGCGGGACGACGCTTCGTCGCTCCCGAGCGCTGGGTCGGCACAATCCCGGCCTCTGCCGAGGCGGCCGTCGAGGCGGGCTGGGCCGAGGTCGTCGAGGGTGATGACGCGGCGCGCGAACGCCTGGCGCAGGTTCGCGCTCAGCGCGACGAGACGGCTCGCCGCGCGGCGCTCGAGAAAGCGCTCACCTCGTCTGAGGTCGTGCTGGACGGCGGCGCCGTCGGCGCGTCATTGAGCTTGGCCGACCTGCGCCGCTTGGAAGGCGAGGGGCGCGTCCTGTGGTTTGAATCAAGAGCCGACCCGCGCTCCGGACTGCGCAAGGCCGTGCCCGCCGCGGCCGCGCGCCTGCGCGCCCCGTCCGAGCTGCTGGCGCTCGTCCGCGTGGACGGCCCGGCCCCCGACGCCGCGAAGTACCCGTCGCTCGAGGCCCTGGAGTCCTCGGGCGCGTCCGCCTCCTATCGCCGTGCCGAGCTCGGTCGCGCCGGCCTCATCGCGTTGGCCGGCGAGGCGCGCTTGCAGGCGCTCCTCGCCCGCCGCGCCGGCTGGCTCAAGCTTAAATTATCCTCGTGGGGCTTCGCTCTCGATGAAAGCAACGAGGTCAGCGCGGTCTATCTCGACGATAAAGAATTCAAGAAAGCCGTCGAGGAGGCCAAGGACCCGAAAGATCCGGCGAGCAAGTGGTCCTTTCACCGAACCAACGATCTGTCCATCGGCCTCGCGGCCGACGGCGCCGTCACCGCGGTTCTCATCGGCTCGAAGACGATCGCGCTCGGCGCAGGCCCCGCGATTCGCTGGCTTGGCGAGGCGCCGCTGGCGCTCGAGACCGATTCTCTGGGACGCGTGCGGCGCGTCTTTACGGATAAGAAGTCGCTCTCTGAAAAAGCCGGCGGCTGGTGGGTCGAAGACGCCTCGGGACGGGTCTGGAAGGACACCGGCGAGGCCTACGCCCCGACCGCTCGCCCCAAACGCTGGATCGATCCGGAGACCGGCTTCACCGTCAACCTCGGCCGAGAGCTCAATGAGACTCGCCTCGAATCGGCGCGCGACGCGGCGACGGCGGCCCGGCATTGGGCGTACTCCCCCGGACAATGGCCTGACCTTGTCTTTGAGATTCCCCGCGGCGTCGTCCAGATTCCGATCGAGCTGATCACCGGACGCGACCCGAACCAGAACGGCTATCTCGGCCGCACCTACGCGCGCCGCGGTGAGGGCGGCGCCACGATTCGCCGCGGCCCGGGCGGGGTCCTGCTTCACGCCATCGATGTCCTCGGCATCCTTCCCGACAAGGTCGAGCGTTATTTTGATCCAAGCCAGTTCCCCGCGGTCGTCGATAACGACGGCGCGCTGAAGCCCGGCGAGTCGGAGCATCAAAAGGACCCGCGCACCGTGGACGGCCGGCTGAACCTGGTGTTCGGCTCGGGTGCGCTCATGCGCGAGGCCCGCTGGGCGCAGGAAGACCGCGAATCGGCCCGCAACGAGGCGCTGGCCGCCTTCCGCGGCGGCGCGCGCCGCGAGACGCTTGAAACTGTTCGCGGCCGCGCCGGAAATTACGACGAAGGCTATACGCGCGTCGAGACCGGCCGCGCCGCGTTCCTCGCCGCCTTGGCCGAGCTGGGCCTCGGCGCCGGCGCCGACGGCGGTTCGCTCTCGGCCGATCCCCGCCGCGCGGCGACAGATCGCGTGGTGATGAACTTTCTCCTCGAGCTCGGCGCGGAAGGCCAGGACGCGCGCCTGCGCCTCTACGAAGAAGAGCTCAAGAAGCTCGATGCCCGCCCCGTGGCCGCAACCGGTGACCTGTCCCTGGATGTCGCCAAAGCCGAGGCCGCGCTCTCCGCCGCCCTCGCCGCCCGCCGCGCCGCTGACGAGGCGCTTAAGGCAGTCATTTTGAACATGCCCGGTGAGTCCCCCCTCGTGCAGCGCCTCGCCTCCCTCTAGGGGTCGGACCCCTTTTGGAGAAATGCTACAAAGACATATGGATCTCGCCGCGCTGTTCGGGCCTGAAGGCGCGTTGGCGCGTGCACGCGCCGGCTGGGAGCCGCGCCCCCCGCAGGAAGCCATGGCTGGTGCGGTGTGGCAGTCGCTCGACCGCGGCGGTGATCTCATCGTGGAAGCGGGCACCGGCGTCGGGAAAAGCCTGGGGTATCTGCTGCCGGCGGCCTTGTGGGCCGTGACGCATGACCGCCGGGTGATCGTCTCGACGCACACGCGCGCCCTCCAGGAACAGCTCATGAATTCGGAACTCCCCACCGCCGCGCGCGCCCTGGAGGGGCTCGGACTTCCCTTGCGCTACGCGATGCTGATGGGCGCGGATAACTATGTCTGCGTTCAGCGCTTGGCAAGACTGCGCGCGCGCCCCGACGCAGTGTCTGAGACCGGCAAAGAAACCTTGGAGCGGCTCGAGGCGTGGACGCGCGACGCCCAGTCGGGCCATCGTTCCGTCTTGCCGGAGTTGATCCCGCAGAATATGTGGGACCGCATCGCGCGCGACACCGATCTGTGCATGGGGCCGGGCGGACCCTATTGGGACCGTTGCCTCTGGCGCCGCGATCGTGAGCGCGCCGATCGCGCGCACATTCTGGTCGTCAACCACGCGCTGCTGCTCTCCGGCGCGCGCCTGCCACCGTCAGATGCGATGATCCTTGACGAGGCCCATAATTTAGAAGACGCCGCGTCCGCGCGCTACGGCGTGTCCGCGGGCCTCAGCCGCGTCGTGGCCCTGACCGAGGAAGTCCGCACGGCGGCCAAGCTCTATGCGGACGACGCGCTGGCGACCATCGCCGACGAGGCGGCCTCGGATATTTCCGCGTTCCTTGAAACCATCGCCAAAGACAACGGCCTCAAAGAGTCCGACGACGAAAACCAAGGCAAGCTCCTGGAGCACACGCCCGACACTCCGCCCCGGGGGCTTCTGGTTCTCGATAAGGTTCTCGCCGAGGCCGCGGCCGCCGCCGAAGGACGCCCGGATGAGACCGAGATGCGCATGCTCCACGCGCGCGTCTCCCAATTCGGTCACGACCTCATGGCCATTCTCAAGCCTGACTCCTCGGCGACCGCCCGCTGGGTCGCGTGGCCGCGCACGGGCCCGGAACTGCGCGCCGCGCCGCTCGATGTCGGCCGGCGCCTGGCCGAGGGCCTGTTCTCGCGCGCAATCCCCTCCATCTTAACCTCGGCGACCCTTACCACCGGCGACGGCCTGAAGGATTTTAAATCGCGCGTCGGTCTGCCCGACGCGCGCGAGCTGATCCTCGATTCGCCCTACGATTACTCCACGCAGGCCGCGTTCTGGGCGATGGAGGGCATCCCCGACCCCAAGGACGAGGAAGCCCACGCGGAGGCCGTGACGCAGGCCTGCGCCGATATCATCGCGCGCGTGCCCGGCGGCGTATTCCTCCTCTTCTCGAGCTGGCGGCTGCTAAAAAAAGTCCACGGGCTTCTGCGTAAAAAAATAACGGACCGCCCGGTGTGGGCGCAAGGCGCATCGGGCCATGAGGCGTTGGTGCGTGAGTTCGAGGCCGCCGGGGACGCCGTGCTTCTCGGCGTGGACACCTTTTGGCAGGGCATCGATGTGCCGGGCTCGGCACTCTCCTGCGTGGTGATGGTCAAGCTCCCGTTTCCGAATGTCTCCTCGGCTCTGGAAGAGGCGCGGCGGCGCTGGCTTGAAGAGAACGGCCGCGAGTACTTCAAGGACTGGTCCTTGCCGCGCGCCGTCATGAAGTTCCGCCAGGGCTTCGGCCGCCTGATCCGAACCTCGACCGACCGGGGCGCGGTGATCTGCCTCGACTCTCGAGTCCTTAAGAAGGGCTATGGAAAGGCGTTCCTGCGCTCGTTGCCGCCCTGCAAAAAAATCAGCAGCCTCGATGAACTCGCGAAGTTCTTCAGTCCGCCCGCAGCGTCTTAAGCTCCTTCGTCAGCAAAAGAATCTCCGTGTCCATCTCACCCCGGATGATCAGCCAATACATGCGGAAGTCGGCGCGCAGCGAGAGCCACGGATAATTGAAGGTCGCGGGGCGGTTCCTTTCATAAAAGAAGTGCCCGACCCAAGCGAACCCATAGGCGCTGACGAAGGCGAGCGCGCCGACCAAGGACGCGTGCGCGACGAGCGCCACGACGCCCAACACGATCCCCAGCGTCGTCCCGTAGGCATGAAGCTTGCGGTTGATCGGGTTGAGGTGCTGGGAGACATAGAACGGCCAGAACTCGTCGAAGCTCGAATTCTGGCCGTTCATGATTTATTTTTTAAAACTCGGAGAGGGAGGGATTCGAACCCTCGCTAAGGCTTTACGCCCTAGAACGGTTTAGCAAACCGTCGGTTTCAGCCGCTCACCCACCTCTCCATAAAGTGGTGAAACTGCTAGGAGTATCGTAGCTTTTTCCCCGGTCGCAGACAATCTCTTCGAGCTCCTCGTCGGTGTTGGGCCGGGTTACCGGCTCTTAGCCAATTCGCGGAGGAGCGCGGCGTAGCCTTCCTTTGAAAGCTTGCGCGCGGAGATGTCCATCATTGCTCCATACAGCCGGCCCTTAGGGTCTTCAATCTCGACATTATTGAGCGCGAGAAAAACGAGCGCGGCGGCGAGTCCCGTCCGCTTGTTGCCGTCCACGAATGGCTGATTCTCCGCGATGTGGTAGGCATAGGCGGCCGCCATGTCGAAGAGGGTTTTATGGAGAAATTCCCCATCGAAAGTCGATTGAGGCATGGCCAAGGCCGACTCGAGCAGGCCTCGATCTCGAAGCGTGGGATCGCCGCCATAATTCTCGGCTTGTACACGCTGAATCTCCAGGGCCTCCGCGAAGGAGAGAAACGACGGCTCTTTCACTTAGCCAGTTTCGCGAAGGTTTTGCCGTGCTTGGTGACGACGCGCTTGAGCGCGGCATTAAACGCCTTCTCGCGCGCTGGGTCGGTGACGGGCGTGACGATGAGGTTCTTGCCGTCGGTCGAGATATTGAGAGGAGTGTCCATGGTAATGTTCAGGAGCTCCATGATCGGCTTATCGATCACGAGAGCGGCGCTGTTGCCGTGAGCGGTGAGTTTCTTAACCATGATCGCCTCCGTTGCTACAATGTTAGTATATTGTATCACCACTTATTTGTCAAGCCCGCGAATCGCGTCAGCGTTTGGGAAACAGGTCCACGACGCGCGAGGCGACCGCGCCGTTGGGATTGATCCCGAGCCGGTCGAAGCCCCGGCGCGCACCCTCGCGGTTGGGCCGCACGCCCTCCGACCACTGCTCGAGCGGGGCTTTCCCCGACTTCTGCGGCATCGTGTAGCCGAGGAACAGCGCGATCGCGACGAGAAACGCGGCTTCGAGGGCGATCTTGGCCGTGCCGCTGCCGAAATCGAGGATTATGTGCAAAAACCAAATACCCACCGCGCCGCCCGCGATCGCCGACAGCACCATCACATGATAAGCCTGGCCGGTCCAGTCGGGATAGCTCACCGCGATCAACCCGTAGACGAGCAGACCGAGTACGAAGCTTCGGATCAGCGCCACGAGGGCTCCGACTTCAAAGTCAGGTGGATCTTCAAGAAGGGCTCGCCGAAATCCGAGGGCAGGGCCGGAAACGGCGAAGCGGCCTGGACGGCTTCAAGCGCGGCGTTGTCAAAATCCCTGTCGCCTGAGCTCGACTCCATCCTCAAATCCGTGAACGCGCCATTGCGCATGATCGCGAACACCACGACGCCCTCCCCCGACGACGCGGGCATGCGCTTCTGCCACGCGGCCCACAGCATCTGCCGGACCTGGCTGATGTACCACGGATACGGAAAATTCGGCAGGTCGGTCGCCACCCCGGCCGCGTTACCGGGCATGCCACCGGCGGCACCCGCGGCCGGCGCGATGGCGGTCTCAGATCCCGCGGACATCGAGGGCTTGGGCGGCGTCTTTCGCTCGATCCAACCTCGAAGCAGGCTTGGACGCGGCAACGCCACGCCGCGGTGCTTCTTCGTCGCGAAAGTGTCCGCCTCCGCTTGCTGTGTCGGGCGCGCGGGCTCGGTGTCCGCCGGGCCGGCGGCCGCCACGGGGCCGGCAGATTGGATCACGGCCGGCCCGCCGACGAAATCGATCATGTACACCTTGTCCGCTTTTTTCATGGCGCTTGGAACATAGAGCGCGGCGGCAATCAGGAAGGCGGCGTGCAGGCCGGTCGAACGCGCAAGAAAAGGCTTGAGCGCGCTTGTCATTTCTCGTCCGGAGTGACCCCGATGCCGAGTTTGCCTACGCCGAGTTTTTTAGCGAAATCGAGAATCGTCACCACCTTCTCGACCGGCGTCAGGCGGTCGGCCTGCACGAGCACGGTCTTACCCGACGCCTTGGACAGCCGCAAAGTCATCTCGCGCTCGACCTTCTCCCACTTCACAGCGATTCCTTCAATCGTGACGGCGCCGTTGCGTGAGATCTGGATCGTCACGGCTGTACCGGAGTCGGCGGGCGCACCCGAGGACGCCTTCGGCAGCTTCACGGTCAGCTGATGGTTCACCAAAATCGGCGTGAGCACCATGAAAATGATGACCAATATGAGCGAGACATCGATGAGCGGCACAAGGTTCATTTCGGCGAAAATTCGCCGGCGTTTGGACCCCGTGGGGAGATTCATTGTTCTATTTGTGGGCCCGCTCGGCGAGGCCGTCGAGAACCTCGTCGATCATCCAGCGCAGCTCTTCCTCAAACCGAGAGATCTTCGAGTTGAAGTGGTTGAAGGCGGCGACGGCGGGAATGGCGACAAGCAGGCCCGCGGCGGTGCAGATCAGCGCCTCGGAAATGCCCACGGCAACCATCCCGGGTCCGGCTCCGGCCGCGTTGGCCAGGTCCTTGAACGCGCGCATGACGCCCAGCACGGTCCCGAACAAGCCAATGAACGGGGCCACCGACGCGATCGTCCCCAATGTCGAAATACCGCGCTCAAGTTCGGACACCGCGCGTTGGGCCGCGCGCTCCGCGCCGCGCCGCCGCTCGTCGCGGTTAGACGGCCCGCTGAGCGTCGCCATGACGACGCTCGCGGCCAGCCCCTTATGGCCCTTCGCGAGCTGGGCCGCGTCGGGCAACTTGCCGGCATCTGCTGCGGCCCGTACCTTCGCCAAAAATTCCACCGCTCCTCCGGTGTTCTTCTTGAAGAACTTCCAGCGCTCCCAAATGAGGGCCACGCAGTAGATCGACAAAAGAATCATAAAGACAAGAACGGGTCCGCCGGCGACGAGAATCTCTTTAATGCCTGCCTGTTGTCCCATGGGCGGCATTATACCTACTATAATGCGCGCAATGAAGAGAGTGCTCGTTCACCGTCCCGGCGGCCATGACGCCCTGTCCCTCGTCGAGGAGAGCGACCCCCTCCCCGGCCCCGGCCAGGTGCGCGTGCGCGTGCGCGCCGCGGGCATCAACTACGCCGACACGATCGTGCGCGAAGGCTGGTATGAGGCCGCAAAGGGCCATTATCCCATCACGCCGGGCTTTGAGTTCGCCGGCGTCGTGGACATGAGCAACGCGCCGTCGTTTAAGCCCGGTGACTGGGTGTTCGGCTTCACGCGCTTCGGGGGCTATGCCTCGGTCAAGATCACGGAGCCCGGGCGCCTGCGTCCGATTCCCCCCGGCTGGTCATTCGCCGACTGCGCGGGCGTGCCTGCGGTCCACTTCACGGCGTATCATGCGTTGCATCAGGTGGCGAAGGTCCGCGCGGGTGAGACGGTGCTGGTGCATTCCGCGGCGGGCGGCGTGGGGACGGCGCTTCTTCAGCAGGCTACTCTCGCGGGGTGCCGTTGTATCGCGGTGGTAGGGTCCTCTCTCAAGGCCTCGGTCGCGCGCTCATTCGGCGCGTCTGCGACGGTGGTACGAGGGCCTTCACTCTGGAAGGATCTTGACGCATTGGCGCCGGATGGCTTTGACGCGATCTTCGATGCCAACGGCATAACGACTCCCCGGCCCGGCTTCAATCGGCTCAAGCTCGGTGGGCGCCTCGTGATCTACGGCTTCGCGGAGATGTTTCCGCGCGGGGGACGGCCGTCGAAGCTGTCTTTGGCGTGGAACTGGTTGCGGGTGCCGCGCTTCTCCCCCCTTGAGATGACGGCGACGAACCGGGCGGTGTTGGGGTTCAATGTCGTGTTTCTGACGGATCGGGCGGAGCTTGCGAAGGATGGGTTTGACGCGATCACGGGCTGGATGGCGAAGGGACTGCTTAAGAAGTCGCCGGTTTCGGAGTTCCCGGTTGAGCGGGTTGCGGATGCGCATCGGGCGCTTGAGGCGGGTGATACAGTTGGGAAGCTCGTGCTCACTTTTCCAGAATAGCCCCATCGACATCGCAGAATAGACTGCCCCCTCGAGATCGCAGATTAGATGGACCGGCCTATCACTAACAGCCTCGACTGGCGTACCACTGATTTTCCCTCTATAATTCACACATCTACACTCGCTCATGAATATTAGGCAGGTCAGTACAATTATTGGTTAGACGAATGAGTGAAAATCAAGATTATTAATGTGGTCTGTTACGGAGAATATATGACGCGAAAATGTGAACAGTGTGGGGCAGACATTAAAATCATGGCAATCCTGGCCTCCCTGCCGATAACAAATTCGGATTTCGGGGACTCTCCGATCCCGCCAATCCGATGCACATGTGGAAGCGACTTTATGTTCGCGCATCCGCTTCTTTTTAATTTAACGTCATGGTTTTTCTCTCTTCTATTTTTATTGATAACTATTGCTGGCGCGGGCGTTATATCCAGCCATTTTTACGCCACAATACGCGCTCTTTCACCCTACGCCCAGGGTGCGATCATTCTGATTATTTTTTGCGGCTACGCAGCTGGTTCCATGTTTTGTCAGGCAAGATTATGGCCGCTCAAACGACGGCGGAAATAGAACAGAATAATCGTCTAACTAAGCGCTTGAGCGGACGTCGGCTCGGTGAGGAAAATCTTAATAGCCGCCGCCGCTCAGCGCGGCGTTAGGCTTCCCTCGCGGCACCGATTATGTGGTTGATGCAGGCACCGGAAACGGACTGAACGGCTTGAACGGATTTGACGGCGTTGAACGGCGGAAAGGATTGAACGGACAAACGGCTTTAAGGCGAACGGAAAATAACTTGAATCCTAACTATCGGATTGTGCGGACGGCGGCTCGGTGAGGAATTTACTGCTAGCCTCCGCCGCACATCCTGATCGTTCGGCCACTTGGGAAGCACTCGCGCCGGGTTGACGCAAGCACGGAAACGGCTTACAGTGTTTAACGGGACGGACGGAGTAAGCACTTGCGGAAGAACGGGAAACGGCAACGGTTGACGGCTACCGGCAACGGCGCGGAAGCACTCGTTCCGTGGCCGAACCAAGGGATTGTGCGGACGGCGGCTCCTAGGGAGATCTTGATAGCCGCCGCCGCACATCCTTATCGTTAG
>JAYTSX010000165.1:0-6169 GCA_043745445.1 Elusimicrobiota bacterium | reverse complement strand
GCTTGGCGCCCAGGGCGTAGAAGCGCATCTGGATGTCTTTGGCGACCTGCTCCTCCGTCGGCGCGCCGGGACCGGTCTTGTAGTCGATGATCTCGTAGGCCCCATCGGGGCCTTGATCGATGCGGTCGATCATGCCGCGCACCTGATGCGCGCCCGACGTCCAGATGAATTCCTTTTCCACGGAGACGGTGCGCGCCCGGCGCGACTCTTCCTCGCCGTAGAAGCGCGTCAACGCGCGTTCGCCCTTCGTAAACCAGCGCGCCTCGGTGTCCTCGTCCGGGTAGCCCGAGGCCAGCCAACGGGAACGCAGCGCCGAAAGCAAGGATTCAAGCGTGAGATCTCCGCCCCGAAACCAGGTCTCGAGCGCCCGGTGCAAGGACAAGCCGAAGGAGGACTTCGGGGTCATCGCGATCTTGCGGCCGTCGAGGAACAGCAGCTTGTATTTCCAGGGGCACTCCCGATAAATGCGGTACCGGGTGAACGAAATCTCCAAGCTAAACGGCCGGAGCGGAGCGCCGGATGAACTCAACGTCGCTGTCGCCGTAGCGCTCTTCGCGAAACTTCTCGTAGCCGGCGGGCAGCACGACTTTTTCTTTTTTATAGCGCTGCAGAAGAGCCCAGCCGGTGGGCGCCAAAAGATTCGCCTCGGCCACGCGGGCCAAGGTCGGAGTTGAATACGCCAGCATCGTATTGTCCGCCGTCCGATACGGCGGACCCATGTAAATAAGGTCGAAGTCCGAGACGCCCGCCCTGTAAGGAATCCAGGACAGATCCTGCAGGATGTCGCCGTAGCTCGCGCGTCCCTTCGCCGTCAGATTCAGGCGCTTAAGGTTCTCTTCGATCACGGAAATGCAGAGCTTGTCCGCATCCACGAAGAACGCAGACGCGGCACCTCGAGAGAGCGCTTCAATACCAACGGCACCGGTGCCTGCGTACAGGTCCAGAACGCGGGCACCTTCGAGGCGAGGGCGAAGGATGTCGAACACGGACTTCTTGATGCGAGCCGAGATGGGTTTGACCATCATTTCCTTCGGCACGCTCTTGAGGGCACGGCCCCGGCTTTCTCCGGCGATGATACGCATTGGGTAATTATTATAGAATAACCGCCGCAATGCCCGCTCAAATCATCATCGTAGACGACGATCCCCTTGTAGGCGGGCTCACCCTTGAGCTCCTGACCGACGCCGGCTATTCCGCTCGCCTGATCCAGGACAGCCTTAAGGCCCAGGACATCATCAAGGCCGAAAAGCCCGCCCTCGTCATCCTTGATATTTTAATGCCCGGGTTGGATGGATTAACCCTTCTCCATAGGCTTAAGTCCGACCCCGAAACCGAGCCGATCCGCGCGATCATCGTCTCCGGAAAGTCCTTCGAGGCTGAGAAGCAGCGCGCGGCTCAGTATGGAGCCGAAGCTTTCATCGAGAAGCCCTACGACGTGGACCTATTCGCCAAAAAGGTCAAGGAACTGATGGACAAGCAGGGTGTCGAGCCGAATAAGGTCGCGCGCGCGCCTTCAGAGCCCGCTCCCACCCCGCGCACGGAGCTTAAGGCCGTGGTCTGGGGCTGCCGCTCGACCTCGTCGGCGGTCTCCCCGGTCGTCACCCGCTACGGGAAGCACACCTCCTGCGTCTCCGTGGAAACGCCGTCGCATATGTTCATTTTCGACGCCGGCTCGGGCATCAGCCTGCTCGGCAACGACCTGATGAAAACCGGGCGGCACAAGGAGCTCTGGCTTTTTTTGACGCATTTCCATCACGACCATGTGGAAGGCCTCGCGGGCTTCCCCTGTGCGCGCGATAAAAACTACACCCTCCACATCAGTGGCGCGTCCGACCCCGACAAGACGCTCGAGCAGGCGCTCAAAGCGGCTTTAGAGTCCGGCTTCGGCACCGAGTCGCCCGCCGCGAACATCGAGCTGTATGAGTTGATGGAACAGACCTACGAAATCCTTCCCGGCGTGCGGCTGTCCGTCTTCTACGCCAACCACCCGGGCACGACGCTCGCCTATGTCCTTCAGACCGACGGCCGCAAGATCGTCTACTGTCCCGACAGCGAGTTGTACGGCGAATACGCGACCGCCCTCCAGGACTACGATGAGAAAATCGGCGCGGTGTGCCGCGGCGCGGACCTGATGTTCCACGACGGACGCTACACCGCCGACGACTACAAGAAGAACCGCAACTCCGGCCATTCGAACTTCCTGGCCGCGGTAGATTTCGCGGGCAAGAACCTCGTCAAGGCGCTCGTGCTTGTTCATCAGGATGACAGCTACGCCGACGCGGTGCTCGATCAGATGGGCAAGGACGCGCAGGCGCGCGCCGACGAGCGTGGCTACACGCTGAAGGTTGTCCTCGGCCGCGAAGGCCTGCGCATCTCCGCTTAGCGCACGGCGAGACGGCGGACCCAGGCGAGGCTGGCCGCGTCTTGCTGGGAAGTTCCGCGCGGGAGCTCAAGAATTCCGGGTGTTGCCGCGAACTCCTCTCGGTGTAATAGGGCCTGGAGACCTTCCTGGCCAAGGCGGCCCTCCCCCCAGTACTCGTGGTGTTCACGGTGGGAATTGAGCAAGGCGCGGGTGTCGTTGAGGTGGAAGGCCTTGATGGCGTCGAAGCCGAGGAGGCGCTGAGTGCGGGCGATGAATTTCAACGCGCCCTCGATGGAGGAGCAGTCGTAGCCGGCGGCATACGCATGAGCGGTGTCGAGACAGACGCCGAGGTTGGGAAGGGCGGGCTTTAACGCATCGTGAAGGCGGGCGAGGTCTTCGAGGGAGCCGCCCATACGGCGGCCGCCGCCGGGGACATTTTCTAGCAGCAACGGAATACGGCAGGTGCTTTGCTCGACGGCCCTTAAGACGGACTGCGCGAATAGTTTTACGCCGGACTCGAGGCTGGCACCCTCCGAATAGGCGCCGCCGTGAATAACATACGCGTCACCGCCTAAAGCCATCGTCAACGACAACTCTTTGGCGAGATGATGGATGGATCTCGTTCGACGAGCGACTTCTGACGACGCCAAACTCGGTACGAATCGGGAGTGAACGAGGACCTGGAGCTTCGCGGCGCGTTGCGCCGCGTTAAAGGCGGAGAGCTCTTCTATTGAAGGGGCGTGATGACGGGGGTACGGCAATATCTGCACGGATTTGCAGCCGAGCGCTTGCGCTTCGTTGAGGGCGGATTGATACCCGCTTCTCACCGAAACGTGAACGCCGAGAATCACGGTAATCCCATCAATTTTCGAAGAAAGCCGGCTTTTCTTTCGTCGTACGGAAACCACCAGGGATCGGAGCTTGCGTCGGGCCACTCGTGGATGACGACCGACTGAGCCTGCGTGAAGGCAAGCAACCCTTCGTCGCCGTGTCGGCGTCCGAGGCCGCTTTTTTTCACGCCCCCAAAAGGCAGGGCGCCGTAGGCGTAATGCGACGAGGGCTCGTTCACGCCGACCAGCCCGACCTCCAGTGCCGCCGCGAGCTTCTCGCCTCTGACAAGGTCCGTCGTCCAGACGCTCGCGGCGAGGCCCTCCTGGCCGGCGTTTGTCAGCGCCACCGCGTCTTCGGCGCGGGAGATTTTCATGATCGGGAGCACGGGACCGAAGCACTCCTCGGTCATCACGCGCATGTCCATCCGCGCGTCGAGCACGAGCGCGGGCGCCATCAGAAGATTTTCGCGATCGAGCACCTCGCCGCCGATCACGCGCGCGCCTTTTTTACGAGCATCTTCGAGCTGTTCCTGAATGCGGTCGAGCAATGGCGGGAACACGAGGCGGCCCAGGTCCGCGTCTTTGCCGTCAAGCCGCTGGCGCAAAGCGGCCACGCGCGGCCTCACCAGTTCGATGAAACGGTCGTAGACCTCGCCTTCGACGAAAACGCGCTCCACACCCACGCACACCTGCCCGGCGTTGGCGAAGGACGCCCAGACGGCGGCGGCCGCCGCTCGTTCTAAAGAGGCGTCGGCCAGCACGATCATCGGGTGCTTGCCGCCAAGCTCGAGGATCACTGGCTTGAGCTGGCCCGCGGCGCGGACCGCGACCGCGCGGCCCGTCTTCATAGACCCGGTGAACACCGTCATGTCGGAAGCATCGATGACGGCCTCACCGGCGGCCCCACCGCCCGGCACTACGGACAGCAAGCCCGTAGGCACCAGCGAAGTCGCGGCGACCGCCGCCTCGAGCCACAGCGCGGTTTTTGTCGTCCACTCCGAGGGCTTAAGCAAGACTGCGTTGCCCGCCAGCATCGCGGCGAAGGCGTCGCCAAAAGGAATCAGGAAGGGCATGTTCCACGGCGTGATTAAACCGATCACGCCTCGCGGCACGCGGCGTTCATAGGCTCGCTTATTGAACAGCGACCACGGCTTGTTCGCGGCCTTGTCGCCCAGAACCCGGGGAGCCGCCGCAGTCATCCAGTCCACGAGCAACCCGGCGGCGCCGAATTCCATCAGGTCCACCTCGACGAGCGGCTTGCCCGTCTCCTCGTGAACGACCGCGCGAATCTCAAGACGGCGCGCGGCCAGAACTTTCCACAACGCGCGTAAAACCTTTACCCTCTCTTCGACCGTTCGTCGGCGCCAAACAGCGCCCGCATGGCGGGCGGCGTCGACCTTCGCGGCGATCTCCGCCCCGCTGGCATCGATGGCGGTGGGTTGGCGCGGGCTCACTTTTTACCTTTGAGCAAGCCGCCGAGCTTTCCCAAGATGGACGCGGCGGCCTCGCTGAGCGCTTTTCCTCCGAGGCCGGAGACCGCCTTGCCCGCGGAACCCGCGATCTCGGCGAGCACCTGGGAAACCGCCTGGGCCGGCGAGCGGCCCTTGCCGCCCAGATTGCTCAAATGGAGCCCCGGCAGAGGAATTTTCACACCCTTCTGCCCCAGCGCGGACGCGGAGAACCCGACCTGGCCGCCGGTGACGAGAAATTCTTTAATGAACAGGGACTTACCGCCGCTGCTTGGAGCAGGCGAGGACGGATCCTTTCCCTGGGCGCCTTCGGCGTTACGCTGAAGGCGTGACAGATTGCTACCACCTCCCCCCATTTCGTAAAAAATTTCGGGCTCACGCACCACGATGCTCTCGACGATGATCGTATCAGTCGCGAGAGACGAAAGCTTGATCTGAACCTCGGCCGATCCGACGCTGAGGGCGCGTGCGCCGCTGAAACCCGGAGGGTTGCCAATGACGAGATTGTGGATGGAACCGCGCCCCGACCACGGCGTGAGGATCACAGCGCCAACGGTGACGGGCGCGCCCACGATGCCCGGGCCGTAGTGTTCCATCGCAATCTTAACCCCGCGTCCGAGCCACAGGGACAAAGCCCCCACCGCAATGACTCCAAGCACGACCACGAAAAGTATCACGGCTTTAAAAGTTTTCATCGGGGCACCTGTTCAAACGGAATGTCGAGGATCGGCCAATTTGTCGCGTCTGGATCACGATAATGCCACCACTCCTCTCGCAAAGACTGAAAGCCGGCTTTCTCGAGCGCGGCCTTGAGAGTCTGCGCGTTGCGTCTCGGGCCCGCCTCGACGCCCTTCGCGTCGTGGGAGGACTTCGGGCCGAAGTCATCAAATTGCGAGGGCATCGCGAGCGCCTGCCCCGCTTCATCGGCCAACCCGAGATCCACCGCCGCGGCGCGATTGTGGGATGAACCCTTGGCGGGATCGGCGACGTAGCGCGAATCCGGCTTGGCCGCCCAGAGCGCCTTCTGAATGGACAGAGGCCGATACGCATCGTAGATCACAAGCCGAATTTTCTTGGAGCGCAGATCCGCCGCGGCCTTCTTGAGTTTCTCGGCGGTGGACCGTCTCAAAAAAGCGGCCGCAAAGGGGTACAACGGACGACCCGTCAGGTTGTCCTTAGTCGCGTAGCGGATATCCAGCACCGCGTCCGGAATCAGGGTCTGCAGGTCGACCAGCGGGTCAGTCAGGGGCAGGACGGTCATCGCGAGAAGTGCCACGAGCACGACTCATCGTAGCAGACCCCCCGTCGACGCCGCAACCTCAGCGCTTGGAGACCTTCACCTCGCGCAAATACTCCATAAGGACCGCGCCCACGCCCATGTAATGGGCCTCGATCTCGAGACGGATGTCGTCGATACGGGCCGGGTCCACGAAACGCCTCAGATCGGCCAGGCCTTTCAACGCCGCGCGCATGCTGTCGGTCGGATCGAGATCTTTTTTAGCGGCCAC
>JAYTSX010000164.1:0-1711 GCA_043745445.1 Elusimicrobiota bacterium | reverse complement strand
CGCCGCATCCTTGGTCTTGTCGATGCTGTTCTGATCGAGCGACACCGGGCCTTGCTGGTTCTGCATGCCCTTTTTGACATCGGCGGAATTCATGATGTCGCCGATGATTTTATTTTGATCCGGCACCTTGGTGTCGGCGCCAGTCAGCAAGCCCGCCATGCTGTCCGGCAGGCCCATGGCCTTGATCGCGGTCGTGAGCAGGTTCTTCACTATCGTGTCATTTTGGGCGACGCCGCCAAGCGCGCTCACCAAGCCCGGCGGCGCCTCCTTGACTCCGGTCACGAGGGCGTCGCGGACTCCCGGATCGCCGGCGTATTTTTTGAGCAGCTTGCCGAAGTCGTTCGATTTGGACATGCCGTAAGCGAATTTAAGAGGGTCTTTATCCTTCCAGTACTGATCGCGAAGGGCGCGGAGCTCAGGAGAAGCGGCCCAGTCTTTTCCGTATTGAGTGATGTTTGGATGCTTCTTTTCCATGCGGACGACGAATGCGTAGACTTGCTTCTCGTACTTGGCGGCGGCGTCCTTAAAGGTCAAGACGGCTTCATCCTTGGGGCTGGCCGGGGTTCCGCCCGCGCCGGTGGCGCCTGCAGGCTTCGGCGTCGAGGCGCCGGGGCCGACGACCTGCATGCCCGCGTCGCCTTTGGCCATTCCCAGGCTGCTCTGCTGAACCGGCGCCGAAATCGTCGTGCGAGCGGGGGCGGAGAACGAGGGGGGCGCTTCGGGATGGGTGGGATCCGGGTTGGAGCTCATGTCGAAGCCGGAGGTGTCGAGGCCGGCGTTCCGGTTGGACATGAGATGCCAGCCCACCACCCCGACCGCAGAGCCTCCGACCGCGAGCAATACCAAAATCACGCCGAACCGGCTCGTCCGCTGTGTGGGCTCGTCGCTCATCGATTGATTATGGACTGACCAAGCCGTCCTGTCAAGGCGTCTAATACTCAATTTCGTAATGGGAGACAGCTATAATTCACCCGATGACGAGAAGGATTTTGGCGTTCCTCCTCGCCCTCGCGCTGACCGCCCCGAATGCCGGGGCGGTCGCTTTTAACGACGTTTTACCGGGCGCGAGGGCCATGGGCATGGGAAGCGCGTATTCGGCGATTGCCGACGACGCCTTCGGCCTTTTTTATAACCCTGCGGGTACGGCGAACACCCCCTATGTCCAAAGCGCGGGCACGCTCGGCCGGATGCTGTCGCCCAAGGGTCCCCTGTCATTCGCCACCGGGGTCTATCTGCGCCCCTACGAACAGATCAACACGGCGACCGTGGGCGCCGCCTACCATCTCGAGCGTCAGCGCAACGGCGGCGACATCGACGCGCTCATCGGAAACTACAGCCAGGAGTACAAGCTTCGAAACTTCCCGTTTCCGCTGTCGAAGCCGCTTAAGATCGGGGCCAACGTCAAGATCGTCAACTCCGATGCGGGCGACGGGAGCAAGAGCAAGTTCGGCCTCGGCTTCGACGCCGGCGTTATCGCCCGTTCGAACATGGGATTCTCCGCGGGCCTCGTGCTCAGCGACTTTGTCACCGCGTTGGCCTATCCTCGCCCCGGTATTACGCTCGCGACGGCGTACACCTGGGACCGGCGCTTCACTCTTGCCGGCGACTTCCGGGTGCGGGGTGGGCTGGCCGAATTTTATCCCGGCATCGAAGCCTCGTTTCACCAGGGCCTCCTGCGGGTGCGCGCCGGCAAAGGTCTTACCCTCGACGG
>JAYTSX010000163.1:0-6262 GCA_043745445.1 Elusimicrobiota bacterium | reverse complement strand
CCAACTTCACCAAAGCGTCTCACGCCAGAACGACCTTCCGCCCGGCTACGCCCAGAGCGCGCTGAAGCTCATCGCCGAGCTTGAGCGCCTGACCGCCTTGCAGAGGCAAACGGCCGCGGCCCCGGCAACGGGCCCGCCCGCGACGCTTCGTCTCGACGATCTCGCCATTCTACTCTCCCAACCTAAGGAAAAGGCGCCCAAGCACGAGCCCGTCCGAGTCGAAAAGAGCCGCGCGCCGCCCGCCGTCGCCCGACGCCCCGCCGAAAAGACCGTTCCGGACGCGCCTCTTCCCCCCAAGATCACCGCGCAGCTCGCACCGTCTCAGCCGAAAGCCGCCGAGCTCAAGCCCGAGCCGCCACCCGTGAAGACCGATCCCCGCAAGCCCGCGGGATTCATCGAGCGCGTCAAGGGCGCGTGGGGCAAGATCGGCTTCAAGCCAAATTAAGTAGGCGCCCTATTTCGGAGGGCGAGCGCCGACCGGGCGGCCGAGATGCTTGAACAGTGCGACCGCGGCCGCTTTGAGCTTGGCCTCGTCGACGCCGGTGTCGGCGCCCGCGGCCTTGAACGCGGAGACGAGGGACTCGGTCGCTACATTGCCGGTGGCGCCCGGCGCGTAAGGACAGCCGCCCACTCCCCCCGCCGAAGCGTCGAAGCCGGTGATGCCGAAGGTCTTCCAGGCGACGATTGAGTTGGCGACCGCGCGGCCGAAGGTGTTGTGGAAGTGCAGGAAGATGCTGTCTTTGGGGACGGCCTTGCACAAAAGGAACAGGAGCTTGCGGACCTCGTCGGGCGAGGCCTTGCCGATGGTGTCGCCGATCGAGAACTCAACCACGCCGATACCGGAAAGCATCTTGACGACCTCGACGACCTTCTCGGGCTTGACCTGACCCTCGAACGGGCACCAGAACGCGGTTGAGACATAGCCGCGCACAGGCAGCTTCGCCTGGCGGGTCGTCAACACGACGGGGCGGAAGCGCTCGATCGATTCCTTGATGGACGCCTTGATGTTCTTCTGGTTAAAGGTCTCGGAGGCGGCCGTGAACACCGAGATCTTGTCCGCCTTGCAGGCCAGCGCCAGCTCGAGCCCCTTTTCGTTGGGCACGAGGGCCGAGTAGAGCACGCCGGGCTTTCTCTTGATCCGCGCGAAGACCTGCTCGGAGCTCGCCATCTGCGGGACGGATTTCGGATTGACGAAGGAGCCGGCTTCGATTTCCTTGAGGCCCGTCTCGGAGAGCGCGTTGACGAAGGCGACCTTCGCGTCGAGGGTGATCGTCCCCTTTTCGTTCTGCAGTCCGTCGCGCGGCCCGACCTCGACAAGGCGGGGCGTGGGACGGACGGGCGGCTTTACCGGGTCCATTCGGGGGCCCGCTTTTCGAGGAACGCGGCGAGGCCCTCTTGGCCTTCGGCTGAGGACCTCAGCCGGACGAGCGTGTCCACGGTGAGCCCCACGCGCTGATGCAGGCCGAGCGGCGCCAAGCGCGGGATAAGCGCCTTCGCCGCGCGCACGGCGTTGGGGCCGCACTTAAGAATGTTCGCGACGATCGCGTCGGCCTTCGCGTACAGCTCGGCCGCGGGGATCAGTTCATGCGCGAGGCCCATGTGCACGGCCTCCTTCGCGCCGAAAATCTCGCCCGTCAGGTACCAACGGCGAGCGTTGAAGGCGCCGATCTTGGGCAGAACCCAGCAGGAGATGACCGCAGGCATGATGCCCAGGCGCGTCTCGGAGAAGGACATCTTCGCGTCGTCGGCCAGGATCGCGATATCGCACGCTGCGACGAGGCCCAAGCCCCCGCCAAACACATTACCCTGCGCGGCGACGATGACGGGCACCGGGCACTCGTCGACGGCCTTGAGCATGTCCGCGAGCAGGGCCGCGTCCTTCTTGCCTTCCTCGGTCGAGAGCTTGCCCGATTCCTTCATCCAGTTGATGTCGGCGCCGGCGCAGAAATCCTTGCCGCCGCCTGTCACGATGACGGCGCGCACGGCGGGGTCTTTCGCGATCTCGCGGAACACGAGCGTGAGCGAGCGCAAAGTCTCGGCGTTCATGGCGTTGCGCTGCTCGGGGCGCGAGAGCGTCACCTTCGTGACGGGACCGGCGTGGACTTTAAGGTGCTGGTATTCCATGATCACATCCTGAAGACGGGTCGGTGCAGGTCGCCGATCGGGGCGTGCGCCGCGGCGGCCAAGGCCATCGCGAGCACTTGTCGTGTGTCGGCGGGCGCGATGATGCCGTCGTCCCACAGGCGGGCGGTGCCAAAGTAAGGGTGACCCTCAGCTTCGTACTGGGCGCGGATCGGAGCCTGAATCTTGGCCTCGTCCTCGGCGCTGAGCTCCTGCTTCGTGCGCTTAAGCTGCTCGCGCTTGATGATCGTCATGACGGTGGCAGCCTGGTCGGCGCCCATCACCGAAACGCGCGAGTTGGGCCAGGTGAAGAGGAAGCGCGGAGCGAACGCGCGGCCGCACATCGCGTAGTTTCCCGCGCCGTTGGAGGAGCCGACCATGACGGTGATTTTCGGCACGCGCGCCGTCGAGACGGCCTGCACGAGCTTAGCGCCGTGCTTGATGATGCCCGCCTGCTCAAAATCCTTGCCGACCATAAAGCCGGTGATGTTCTGAAGGAAGAGGAGCGGAATTTTGCGCTGATCGCAGAGCTGGATGAAGTGAGCGCCCTTGAGCGCCGCTTCCGAGAAGAGGACTCCGCGGTTGGCGAGGATCCCGACCGGACGGCCGTGGATCTTCGCGAAGCCGGTCGTCATCGTCAGACCGTACAGCGCCTTGAATTCATGGAAGCGCGAACCGTCGACAATGCGCGCAATGACCTCTTTCGGTTCCACGGGACGGCGCAGGTCGCGGTTGACGAGCCCGTATAAGTCCTCGACCGGATAGAGCGGCGCCTCGCCGTCGCCGAGCTCGAAGAGAGGCGCGTTGAGATTGGCGACGATCGAACGGCAAATCTGCAGGGCGTGCTCATCGTTGTCGGCCAAATGGTCGGTCACGCCGGACACCCGGCTGTGCATGTCGCCGCCGCCGAGCTCCTCGGCGGTGGACTCCTCGCCCGTCGCGGCCTTGACCAAGGGAGGCCCGCCGAGATAAATCGTCCCTTGATTGCGCACGATCACGCACTCATCGGCCATCGCGGGAACATAGGCGCCGCCGGCGGTGCACATGCCCATGACGACGGCGATCTGCGGGATGCCGAGCGCGGACATCTGGGCCTGGTTGAAAAAAATCCGGCCGAAGTGCTCCTTGTCCGGAAAAACCTCGGCCTGCTTGGGCAGGAAAACCCCGCCGGAGTCCACGAGGTACACGCAAGGGAGGCGGTTCTCAAGCGCGACTTCCTGGGCGCGCAGGTGCTTCTTGATGGTCTCGGCGTAATAGGTCCCGCCCTTCACCGTGGCGTCGTTGGCGACGATCACGCACAGCCGCCCGCTGATAACGCCGAGGCCGGAGATCATGCCCGCGGCGGGAACCTCGTCGTCATACAGTCCCATCGCGGCCAAGGCCGACAATTCAAGGAAGTAGGTGCCGTGATCGAGCAGACGCTCGACGCGCTCGCGGGCCGTCAGCTTGCCGCGGGAACGGTGCAGCTCGACCGACTTGGCCGAGCCCCCCGCCCGGACCTTGACCAGCCTCGCCTCCAGGTCCTGGAGAAGGGCCTGGTGGTGTTTGGTGTTCGCTTGATATTCCGAAGAATCCCGCGCGGCTGTGGAAACGATCGGGGGCGTGTCGGCGTCGATCATGAGAGGATGATACCAAATGCTCCTCTGGGTAAAAAATGGGTTAAGACTCGCGTAATGACTGGCGCTTTGGCGCTTGCGGGGCCACACTGAAAACATGGCGATCACGCCGGTGCCGATTTCGGCCCGCAAAGTCCACATCTACGAGATCCTCAACCGGACGCGGTTGGAGAGCCTCCTGGTGGTGACCGCCTTGGAGTCGAGCGAAGTGGTCGCCCGCCTCCGCCGCGAGCCGCCCCCCGAGGCGGGCTTCTGGACGCTGTATGACGATATCGGCGTGGAAATACTCGCTCAGCACATGAGCGAGGCGGCCTCCGAGGAGTTTTTGAAGATGCACCTCGAGCACATGCAGCAACGAACCTGGCGCTTCAGGGTCTGGCGCGTTTAAACTCGATCCGCCGATCAAGCGCCGGGAAGAGAAATGCTAAAATCGTCGCGATGAGAATCCTTCCCGCCGCCCTTCTCCCGCTCCTCGCGGCGCTCCTGCTGGCCGCCTGCCGCGACGAGGGGATCACGCGCACGCGCGTGCCCAAAGACGCGCCGGACGCCGTCGTCGCGACGCCCGCCGCCCGCCCGCGAGGGCTGTCGTGGACTTTGCCGCCGGGCTGGAAAGAGCTTTCCGGCAGCGGCATGCGCCTGGCGACCTTCGTGCCTCCCGGCGGGCTCAAGACGGAAGGCACCGTCGTGGCTCTCCCCGGCGACTCAGGCGGAGAGTTGGCCAATGTCAACCGCTGGCGCGGGCAGATCGCGCTGCCCCCCACCGACGAGGCGGGCATGGCCGCCGCGCGCACGAAGATCGCCACGAAGGCCGGCCCCGCGTCGCTTTTTGATTTCACCGGCCCGGGAGCGGTCCGCACGCGCCTGATCGCCGTCACGCTCAACGCCGGCGGCACGACTTGGTTTTTCAAACTCATGGGCGACGCCGCAGCGACCGAGTCCGCGCGGCCCGCCTTCCTGACTTTGATCAAAGGGCTCAACCCCGATGCGCCGAAATGATCCTCTGAGCCGTCTGGTGGAGGGGCTCAGCTCGCTGAAGCTCACCCTCGTCTGCCTCACCCTGCTCATGATCCTCGTCGTCGCCTGTACCTTAGCCCAAGTCAACCTCGGAACTCATCTCGCGGTCGAGCATTACATCCGCGCGCTCGTGGTCTGGTGGAAACCGGATGGAGCCTCCGTGACCCTCCCCGTGTTTCCGGGCGGCGGCCTGGTCGGCGGCGTCCTTCTCTTGAACTTGATTTTCGCGCAGTTTCGCAAGCTTGAGCTGTCCTGGCGCAAGGCCGGTCTCTGGATCGTGCACATCGGCCTGGCCCTGCTGTTCATCGGTGAATTTGCGACCGCTCTCATGCAGGTCGAGAGCTTCATGGCGATCGAGGAAGGCCGGACGAAAAGTTACAGCGAGGACTACCGCCGCATGGAGCTCGCCGTCGTGGACGAAACCGACGCGGCCTTTAACGAGGAGTTCGGCGTCCCCGATTCGCTCCTTAAGTCGCGCGCGGCGATCTCCGACGCAGCACTTCCGTTCACGCTGCGCGTGCGCGAATATCACGACAACGCGGCGCTGTCCATGCAAGGCCCGGGCGCGCCCGCCTCGGTCGTCACCGCGGGCATCGGCGGCGGCATGGCTTTCCGGCCCATTCCCCCCGTGACCGGCGACAACGAGCAGAACACGGCCGTGGCACTCGTCGAACCCGTGCTGAAAGACGGGAAGAGCCTCGGCGTCTATCTGCTGTCCAACGCCCTCGGCGCTCCGCAGGGCTTCGTCTCCGAAGGACGAAGCTGGAAGTTGTCCCTGCGCCAGCGCCGGTACCGGCATCCGTTCTCACTCACGCTGAAGGATTTCCGCCATGATGTTTATCCGGGAACGGACATCCCCAAGAATTTCTCGAGCCTCGTGCGCCTCACGGACCCGGCCGCCGGCGACGACCGCGATGTGCTGATCTACATGAATTCCCCCCTGCGCCATGGCGGGCTGACCTTCTACCAGGCGAGCTTTGGCAAGGACGACACCCTGTCGGTGATCCAGGTCGTGCGCAATCCCGCCTGGACGCTTCCGTATCTGTCGTGCCTTCTGGTGGCTCTCGGGTTGCTCTGGCACTTCGGCCTAATGCTGCGTAAATCGCTCGGCGCGAGGCGCGCGTGACGGCCAAGCGTCTTCAGGCCGCGGTCTTTCTCGGTGCGCTGGCCCTCGCCGTTTGCCCCGCGCTCGCCCCCGAGCCGAAGTCCGACTTCGACTACGGCACCTTCGCGCGCCTCCCGATCCTTGAGGGCGGACGCGTCAAGCCGCTGGACAGCTTTGCGCGCAATGCCCTGCTCACCATCCGCGGCAAGCAAAGCGTCCCGGTGGACGGCGTCGCCCTCCCCGCGACGCGATGGCTCCTCGACGCCGCGTTCAAGCCCGAGGCCTCCGACACCTATCCCGCGTTCTTTATCGACGATCCCGAAGTGCTGGGCCTCCTTGGCCTCGAACAGGGCAAGACCCGCTACTTCGCCTACTGGCAGATCGAGCCCAAACGCGAGGAAGTCTC
>JAYTSX010000162.1:0-6266 GCA_043745445.1 Elusimicrobiota bacterium | reverse complement strand
TGCCGCGTTTCGGCGGCAGCGCCTATGTATGGACGGGCGCGATGATGTTTTTTCAGGGTCTTCTTCTTCTTGCCTATCTCTACGGCCGCAGGGCGCGGCTTCATCCTCGCGCGCACTTCGCTCTGTTGACGGTCCCATTCTTCTTCCTACCCCTTGTCTTGCCATCAACGCTCCCGTCCAACGCTCCTTTGCTCGAGCTTCTCGGGGCGCTGCTCCGGTCGGTCGGTCCGGCCTTCTTCGTGCTCTCGACGACGGTGGTCGTCGCGCAAAGCTGGCTCATGCGCTCCCCGATCCCGGAGCGTGAGGACGGCTACTTTTTGTATGCGGCGTCGAACGCGGGCGCGGGTTGTGCTTTGCTCGCCTACCCATTCGTCATCGAGCCCCTTTTGTCGATGTCCGCTCAGGGCTGGCTGTGGCGAGGCCTTTACGCGGCGTACGCGGCGCTAAGCCTCTCCTGTGTCCCGAGTTGGAGCGCTTCTCTTGACGAGCCCGTCAGCGGAGACGCTCCGTCAGCGCGCGAACGCGCCTTATGGCTGCTGCTGAGCGCCGCCCCGTGCGCCGCCTTGCTCGCCGCGACGAACCTTCTCAGCTTGGACTTCGCCGCCGTCCCGCTGCTGTGGACGGCGCCGCTGGCGACCTACCTCCTCACCTTCGTGCTGAACTTCAAGCGCACGCCCTGGTACCCCGACACGCTCAACCGGGCCATGCTCCCGTTGTTCGCCTCCTGGCTTACGCTATGCTTGATCCCGTTCGCCCTCGCTTTATGGCTCTCCCAGGACTCGACTCCGGCTCTCATTCTGAGCCGCGCGCTCGATCTTGGGAAATTCGCCTACATGCTCTTCGCGCTCTTCGCGCTGAGCATGATCTTCCACCGCTCCCTCGCGACCGGACGCCCTTCGTCCGAACGCGCGATGACCGAGTACTACAGCTGGGTCGCGGCCGGAGGGTTGTTCGGCAGCGTTCTCATCGGACTGGCGGTGCCGTACTTCGGCCGCCATGTCGGCTCCGTCTCTCTCGACTGGGTCGCCGTTGGCCTTCTCGCTTTCGCGGCCATTCTCGCGCGGGATTGGGAGCAAATCGCCCGTTATCGTAAAACTGCGGCGGCGCTGGTCGCCCTGGCGCTCTCCGTGCCCTGGGCGATCGCATCCGCGGGCCATTCCGGCACTCTTTACAGCCTGCGTAATTTCTACGGCATCTACTCGGTTCGCAGCCAGGAAGGCGTGCGTAGCTTGTTCCATGGGAACACCGAACACGGAACCCAGTTTCTCGATCCCTCCAAGCAGTCGGTGCCTTTGTCCTACTACGGCTTCTCCTCGCCGTTGGGCGAGGCGTGGAGCGAGACCGGAATCGGCTGGCGCTCGATCGGAGTCGTCGGGCTCGGCGCAGGAAGCCTCGCGGCCTACGGCCGCCGCGGCATGAATATGGATTTTTACGAACTCGATCCGGATGTCTCCGAAATTGCCGGGCGCTGGTTCTCGTACCTGCGACTGAGCTCCGCGACGATCCGCGTCGTGACCGGGGACGGGCGTCTTTCGCTTGAGCGAGCCGACGGCGCCGCTTATGACGCGCTCATCCTCGACGCCTTCAGCAGCGGCGCGGTCCCCATCCATCTTTTGACCAAGGAGGCCTTCTCGGTTTATCTGCGGCGATTAAAGCCGGGCGGCATGATCCTTCTCCATGTGTCCAATCGCTACCTCGATCTGCGTCCGGTACTCGCCGCGACCGCGCGCGACCTAAGCCTCAGCGCCGCCGCGAAACGCCAGCTGTCCGTCGGTCCCGTCGAGGAAGGTCAGGTCCCGTCGGTCTGGGTGGCGCTCTGCCGCGACGCGGCGCCGATCGGGAAGCTCGTCGAGAGAAAGGGCTGGCGCGTCCTCACCGTGGGGGCGTCGCGCGCGACGGCCTGGACCGATCAGCACGCGAGCCTTCTGCCCGCGCTCACACTGTAAATAAAAAGCCGGGCCGTCCATTGCGCTCGCCAGGAATCGAACCTGGATACCCGCCTTCGCAGGGCGGGACACTATCCTTTGTGTTACGAGCGCAATCGACGGCCCGACAAACGATTATAGCAAACGAACGAGACGAACGACGGTTTCGACATGGTCCGTGTGCGGAAAGAGGTCCATCACCACGAGGCGGTCGACGGCGTATTTCGCGCTTAGAATTTTAAGATCGCGGCCCAAGGACTCCGGGTTGCAGGAAACATAGAAGATCACCGGCGGCGCCATCTCGAGCAAGGTCGCGCTGGCCTTCACATGCAGCCCCGCGCGGGGCGGATCGACGACGACGGCTTCGGGGCGGAGGTCGAGCAAAGACGGTAGAAGCAGTTCGACGGCCGCGCAGTAGAATTCGCAGTTTTTGAAGCCGTTGCGTTCGGCGTTCGCTTTCGCGTCAGCCACCGCCGAGGGGTTCAGTTCGACGCCTACGACCTTGCGGGCGGCACCCGCCAGCGACAGCGCGATCCCGCCGCCGCCGCAATACAAGTCGAGCACCGTGCCCGCGTTGGGAAGCTCGCGCGTCCAGGAACGCAGAAGGCCATACAACGCCTCGGTGCCCTTAGTATTGGTCTGAAAGAACGAATGAGGCGAAATCCGGTAATCGACCGCGCCATCAGGGAAGTAGAGGGTTTCGGTCACGTAGCCCGAACCCGTCAAGATCTCCATCGAATCCGAGATCGCGGTATCGGAGGGTTTGGCGTTGGAGCCGAGCAGGATCGTGGTCGCGGGATAGACCTCCTGAACCGCCTCTATAAAGGAGGGCTTGGGGATGTGGCCGTTAGTGGTGACGAGATGCACCATCCGTTCGGGGCGATTCTTGGCCTCGCGAATGACCAAATGCCTTAAAACGCCCTCTCTTTTATGGGCATTGTACGGGGGCACCCTCTCGCGCTCGGCCCAGGCGCGAACGGCCGCCAGGAGCTTCGCCGCTTCGGGGCTGGGAAGATGGCATTCCTGGAGGTCAAGAATTTCATACCACTTGCCCTTCGGCTTCATGCCGAGCTTGAGCCAGTGGCCCTCGACCGGCGGGTATACGTCCCCGAAGCTGAACTCCATCTTATTGCGGTAGTGGAATTGATCAGGGGCGCCGACGACGGAAGGCTCGGGTAGGTTGTCGATGCCCGCCAGAGCGGCAAGGACCTTGGCTTTTTTGAGTACAAGCTGAACGTCATACGGCTTGTCCTGCATCGAGCAGCCGCCGCACACGCCGAAGTGCCGGCAAAGCAACGCGGCGCTAGTTGGCGAACTTGAAATGGCAAACATCGCCGTCTTTGACCGTGTACTCTTTGCCTTCGGAGCGGATCAGGCCCTTCTCGCGCAGCGCGCCTTCGGAGCCGAGCTTGTCGATGTCCGCGTAGCCGTAGATGTCGGCTTTAATGAAGCCTTTCTCGAAGTCGGTGTGGATGACGCCCGCGGCCTGAGGAGCCTTGTCGCCCACATGGATGGTCCAGGCGCGAACCTCCTCGACCCCTACGGTAAAGTAGGAGCAGAGGCCGAGCGTCTTGTAGGCGCCGACGATCACGGTCTCGAGGCCGCTTTGGTTCATGCCCAATTCTTTCATGAACATCTCGCGGTCCTCTCCGGACAGCTGAGCGATCTCGCTCTCTAGCTTGCCGCAAATGACGACGGATTCCGAGCCGCGCGCCTTGCAGAATGACGCGAACTCAGCCAGCGTGGCGGAATCCGGATTCTCATCCGTGTTGCCCACATACAGAACGGGCTTGGCGGTGAGCAACGCGAAATCCTGAAGCACCTTCGGCTCGAGGCCGAGGGCGCGAGCGGGCTTACCCGCCTCGAGGCCGCCCTTGAGCGTGTCGAGCACGACCATCGCTTCTTTAGCGGCCTTGTCTCCGGACTTAGCCTTGCCGGAGACCTTGTCGTACTGCTTCGAGATGCTCTCGAGGTCAGCGAGCATGAGCTCAGTCTCGATGACATCGATATCGCGCTTGAAATCCACGCCGCCCATCGTATGAATGACGTCCGGATCCTTAAACAGACGGACCATGTGCAGGATGGCGTCCACTTCGCGGATATTGGCCAAGAATTTATTTCCCAGACCTTCGCCGGACGCGGCGCCTTTCACCAATCCCGCGATGTCGACGAAACGGCAAGAGGCCGGGATCGTTTTTTTGGGCTTGGCAATTTCCGTCAGGCGCTGAAGCCGGGAGTCGGGCACGCCGACGACGCCCACGTTGGGCTCAATGGTCGTGAACGGATAGTTGGACGCCGCCGCATTACCGGAGGTCAATGCGTTGAAGATGGTGGACTTGCCGACGTTGGGAAGACCGACGATGCCGATTTCCATGGGTAGGGTGAGCCCATGGTATCAAATCCGCCCCCGCCGGGTCCGTGGGCCGAAAGTCCCGAAATCTCGTGGGCCCTCTCCCGGGCCTTATCAAGGACCAACGGCCCTCCATGCCTTTAGACGGGGATTGATAGGATGCGCGCATGAAGAAACAGCCCCGCCTTTTCCCCGTGTTCGTCGCCCTTTGCCTTTTCCTCGTCTCCGGCCCGCTTCCCGCCGCCGCTCAAATGCGCGTGCAGATCGGCGCCCCCTCGAGCGCCGGAGTTCCCATCGTGCCCGTCGGCAGCATCATGCCGAGCGCCGGCGCGCTGTCCAACCCGCAGACGACGCTCGGCCTCAATGCCGCGCTCTCCGCGCCGAGCATGGCGCCCACCCCGCTCGTGTCGGCGATTCCAACCGCCGCCCTCCAGACGCCCTCGGCCCTGACCGTCGTCATGCAGCAGGCCGCCGCGACCCCGACCAACGCGATCGTCGTCCCCACGCCCGGCGCCGCCGCCGCGCCCATCGCTCAGGAAGCCGCGGCTTACGCCGAGGTTCCGAGCGCTAAGGCCCCCGTCGCCAAGGCCGTCGCCGCCCCGGTCCAGAAAGGTCTCGCCGGCCGCATCCTCGACACCCTGCTGCGCCGCCCCGCGGCCTCCATCTCCTTCGACGGAGCCGCCGAAAAGTCCGCCCCAATCTTCGCCCGCATGGGTCTTAAGGAACAGAAGCCCCTTTCGCTCCCCAACGGCAGCGCGATGGATGAGCAGCCGACCATTCCCTCTCCCGATCGCGAGCCCACCACGCGCGTCGAAGCGTACGGCCTCGTCCCGGGCGCCGTCGATGTCGGCGGCATATTCGAGACGAGCCGCAAGGTCCTCTCGGCCGATCCCGCCAACGGCACCGCGGTCGTGGACGCCATCAAGGCCATGATCGACGCCGACCAGGCCCGCTATGGAGTGCGAAGCACCGACCTGCGCCTGATCCACGCCCAGAAGTTCACGGGCAAGGGCGAGCAGGCCGACACGCTGTTCGTTTACTTCCGCCAGACCAAGAACGGCCTCGTCGTCAACGGCTCGGGCTTTTCCTTCACGGTCAAGACCCTCGACGGCCGCCCGACGATCGTCGCGCAGACCGGGCAGGTGTTCCCTCAGATCGACGTCAACACGGAGACGGTACTCACCGACGAACAAATCATGAGCAAGATCGCCGAGCGCACCGGCCTTCCCGCTCAGGAAGCGACCGACTCCTTCAAGTTCTATGAGCAGAAAATCGTGTACTCCCGCGGCGCGTGGCACAACGTGAAGCTGTACGTCGCGGAAGGCCTGCCGTTCATGGTCGCCGTCGACGTGGTCAGCGGCCTCGTGTTCGCGTGGGACAACCGCACCGGGCTCGAGAGCTTCAACCAGGCGGCCGCCGAGCCTAACGCCGGCGGCGTGTCCGGCAAGATCGCCGGGAACACCGTCGATCGCGGCCCGATTCTCAAGGACTCCGTCGTCAGCGAAGTCGCGATGCCCTTCCTGGAAGTGAAGATCGGCGCGAAGTCCTATGTCACGGACAAGAACGGAGCGCTTCCCAAGGATTTCGAAACCGGGACCGAGGGTCTCGAACTGACCGCCACTCTCTCCGGCCCGTACGTCCGGGTCGAGAACCAGCAGGGCAAGACGCTGTCGGTCAAGGTGACCGTCAAGCCCGGCGAGAACAAGGTCGTGTTCAACCCGAGCACCGGCATCTCCGACGAGAACACCCTGGCGCAGATCAACGCGTTCGCCAAGGTCAACTTGTCCCTCAACTTCCTCCGTGAGCGCGGCCTCAGCAACGAGAAGATGGACAAGACCCAGCTCCCCGTCCGCACCAACATCGACGACGAGTGCAACGCCTACTACACGCCCGGCAGCCCGAGCCTCAACTTCTTCCGCTCGAGCAAGAACTGCGTGAACTCCGCGTACGACACCGTCGCCGAGCACGAAAACGGCCACTACTGGGACGAC
>JAYTSX010000161.1:0-6274 GCA_043745445.1 Elusimicrobiota bacterium | reverse complement strand
TATTCTACGAAATTTACTTGCTTACGGCTCGGTCCCGAAAGCAGCTTCCGCCGCTTCGCGCAGGTTCGAGACGCCGGTGACGGCCAGTCCGAGGGTCTTGGGAAGATCCTTGGCCGCGCGCGCGGGGACGAGCGCGCGTTTAAAACCCGCCTTTGCGGCCTCGCGCAGCCGCAACTCGAGCTGAGGTATGCGCGCGACCTCGCCGAGGAGACTGACCTCTCCGAGCACGACCAAATCCGAGGGGACAGCTTTATCGCGCCAGGAGCCGGCGACGGCCAGGCACGCAGCCAGATCAAGAGCCGGATCCTTAAGGCGGAGGCCGCCCGCGAGGCTGACGAAGCAATCGCGATCCTCGAGGCGCAGTCCGATGTGGCGCTCCATCGCGGCCAGCAGAACGAGAACACGGTTAAGGTCGAGGCCGGTGGCCATGCGGCGCGGCAACGGGTAGCGCGTCGGCACGACCAAGGATTGAACCTCGACGAGAACCGGGCGGGAGCCTTCCAAGGCGACAGACACGGCCCGGCCCGGAGCGGCGGTGCGGCCAAGCTCGGCCGCGAAGAAGGCCGTGGCGTCTTTCACTTCTTTAAGCCCCGTCTCGCCCATCTCGAACAGGCCCAATTCGTCTGTCGGACCAAAACGATTCTTCTGGGCGCGGAGAACGCGCAGAAGGTCATGGTTCTCCGTATCGAAATACAGCACGGTATCGACGATGTGTTCCAGAACCTTCGGCCCCGCGAGCGAGCCGTCCTTGGTCACATGGCCGAGCAGGAAGACGATGGTGTCGTTGGCCTTGGCCGCGCGCACGAGCTCGGCCGCGCACTCGCGCACCTGGCCGACGGAGCCGGGGCTCGACGCGAGCTGAGGGTGGGTCACGGTTTGGATCGAGTCGAGCACCATCGCCCACGGCTTAACCTGCTCCATGGCGGCGAGAATCTTGGCGAGGGAGGATTCGGAAACAAGGTAGAGCTGCTCGGAAGAGAGGCCGAGTCGCTTGGCGCGGCTCGAAACCTGACGCAAGCTTTCCTCGCCCGAGGCGTACAGGAAAGGCCCCTTCTCCGCGAGCTTGGCCGCGGCCTGAAGCATGAGCGTCGACTTGCCGATGCCGGGCGGCCCCGCGAGAAGGATGACCTGGCCGGGGACGATACCGCCGCCGAATAAACGGTCGAGCTCGGCGATGCCCACGGGCGTGCGCTTTTCGGGCAGCTCGTTCGCGTCTTTGAGCGCCGTAACCGCCGAAGAAAAAGAGGTCAGCTGGCCGGATGCGGCTGCGCCCCCGACCGAGAGGGTCTCGGATAAAGCGCCGGGCCGAGCCTCGACGACCTCTTCGGCCATCGTGTTCCATTCGGCGCAGCCGGGACATTGCCCCATCGGCCTGCTGGCCGTGTGACCGCACGATTGGCAGCGGAAAACCGTCTTTAATCGAGCCATGCCGGGAGTATAGCGGATTTACCTGTTTCGTACAAGTGTTCGACTAGGGGGCTCAGGCTCATCTTATCTTACGATTGAGGGGCACAAAAAGTTTCATGGCATGCAACTTTTTTGGGAGGTCAATCGTATGATTAAAGGGCGGTCGCAACGTCATGCGATTTATCCCCAGGAGAGGCCGCGACTGTTGTTGACAACAGTTGCGATGAAACTTGTGGATATCTTTCGACTGACGAATGAAGAGCTCATGCGCCTTGCTGAGGAACTGGCCGTCGATGTGCGAACGAAGACCTGCGATCTCATCGAGAGCCTCGCCGAGATAGATCGGCGCAAGCTCTACCAGGACTGCCACTATGTATCTCTGTTCGACTACTGCACCTACAGGCTCAGGATGTCCGAAGCGGCGGCCTATCGCCGCATTCGCGCCGCGAGGGCGTTTCAAACCTATCCGCCGGTGGGCCCGTTATTGCGCGCAGGAAAACTTACGTTGGAGTCATTAGCATTGCTTCATCCGTTTCTAAATGATGCTGACGCGGGAAAACTGGTTCAGGAAGCATCGGGAAAAAGAGTCTGGGAGGTCGAGCGGCTTGTTGCCGGACGCCGGACGGAGGAGCCGCGCCGCGACGTCGTAAGGTTCATAGCGCAGCCCCTTGCTGTTCCTTTGGCGGTCGCGACCCGTAGCGAGTCGCCGCTGTTCGAACCGACCGTCGCCGATCCACCCCCCGAGACTACTTCAGAAATTACGGTCGCTTCGGGGATAGTCCCAGCGCCTGCAGGCCTGCCGGCCCAGATCTCACGCCGCGCCATCCGCATCGCCTTCACCGCAGACGAGGAATTCTTCAAGCTCCTAAAAGAAGCTCAGGCCGCGATGCGGCACAAATATCCAAACGGAAGGCTCGACGGCGTATTTCGCGACGCGTTGGTGGCCTTGCTGAAGAAGAAGAGGCCGTGGGCCTCCTAGAAACGCGGGCCGCCTACTTTTTCGAGCGTCCCTTGCTTCCCGCGGCGCCAAACGACACCATGCCGAACAGATAGGCGATGTCGGTGTCTTCGAAGGCGACCTTCAGCCAGGTCTGGTAGCGCGGCACTTCCGCGATATCTTCCATGCGGCCGCCGATGCTGACATATTTTTGGACCTTGATCTGCCCGCCGAAGTCGTAGGCGGGCTTGTTGAACACCCGGCCCGCGACCGTGCGGTTGCGGCCGAAATCGTGCGCCTGTGCCGTGACGGAGATGCGGCTTAGCATCGGGTCCTTGGGGAAAGGCTTCAAGGTCACGCGTCCGCCGCCGCCGGAGCGGATCACGCCGATCCCGACATCCCACCAGTTGTTCTCCCAACCGAGAAGGGCGTCGATGCGGTTGGGCTGCGCGTAGTCCACCGTCGTGCCGCGCGGCTGGTCGTTGAGGTTGGCGATGTTCGAGCCGCCGACGTAATAGTAGCGGCCTTCGCGCGGCGAGATCTTGAGGCCGATGTCCACGCGCGAGGTGCGCACCGCGTGCTCATAGCGCCAGTCGTAGTTCCAGTACACCTTGAACTGCGTGATGCGGCCGAAGATGTCCTTCGCGGTGCCGGCGGCTTCCTTGACGGAGGCGACCGTTTCCTTAACGTCGTCCTTGATCTTCTGGTCGTTGAGCAGGGCGCCGATCGTGCCGGAGCTCGTGTTGAGGCTCGCCATCATCGTGTTCGATTTGGCGAGCAGAGAGTCGAGCTTCTCGGTGATGGCGTCGCTCCGGTCGAGCGCGCGCGTGAGCTTGGGCTTGGTCGTCTCGATGAGGTCGTTGAGGTTGGCCGTCATCTCCCGGACATTGGCCACGGTCTCGCCCAGGTTGTCCGCGAGCGTGCCGCGCGGGCCTTCCTTGGTGAAGCCGTCCAGCAGCTTCTCGAGCTTGGCGAGCGCCTTCGTCAGCGACTTCTCGATAGAAACGGGGTCCTCGCCGCGGACCGTCGAGTTGGCCGGGATGACGCCCTTCACGCGCGTGCCCTGGTCCACCTGGAGGTACTTCGAGCCGATGATGCCGGTCGATCCGATCTGAAACACGGCGTCGTTGTAGATGTCCACGCCCTTGCGAATCGACATGACCACGCGCGCGCCGCCGTCGACGAGCTCGATCAGACGAACCTGGCCGACCTCGACGCCGGAAAGCTTGACCGGGGCGTCCTTGGACAGGTTGGCGACATCGGAGAACTGGCCGTAAAGGGTGTAGCGTTTCTCGAAGGAGACATCGCCGAGCAGAAAAATGGCGGTGGCCAGGAGAGTGAGTCCTCCCAGGACGAACGCACCGACTTTAGTTTCGAGCGACATCATTTTTCTTGGCGACGTAATGGGAGGCAGGGTCCGCCTCGAAATCTTTCAGCTTCATCTTGATGGGGCCTTCGCTCTTGCCGTCCACGAACTGGCGCACATACGGATTGTCGCTGATTTTAATGATTTCAGGATGCGCAACCTGCAAAACCTTGCCCTCGTGAAACATCGCGATGCGGCTGGCAACCTTATACGCGGCCTTCATGTCGTGCGTGACGGCGATCGCCGTCACCTTCAATTGCTTCTGAAGGTCGAGAATCAGATCGGCGATGACATCCGTCATGATCGGATCCAGGCCCGTCGTGGGCTCATCATACAAAATGTACGAAGGCTGAGCGGCGATAGCCCGCGCGAGGGCCACGCGTTTTTTCATGCCGCCGGAGAGCTCCGAGGGCTTAAAATCCTCGACGTCCTTGAGGCCGACGAGGGCAAGGCAGTCCGAGGCGATCCCGCGGTATTTTCCCGGCGGAATGTCGGTCAGGTAGCGCAGGCCGAAGGTGATATTTTCCCAGACGGTCATCGAGTCAAACAGCGCGCCTTCTTGAAAGAGGTAGCCGAACTTCCGACGATAATCGGCGATGTCGCGCTCGGTTTTAAGGTCGGCCACATTGATGCCGTCCACGACGATCTTGCCCGCGTCGGGATGATGAAGGCCGATAACGCATTTGAGGAAGGTGGATTTGCCGCAGCCGGAGCCGCCGATGATGACCAGCGTCTCGCCCGTCTCCACGCGAATGTCGATGCCCCGCAGGATGGTGCGGGGACCGAAGCTCTTGACCACGCCTTCGGCGTCAATCATGTGATGCCAAACGCGTTGAGGACCGCGGTCGCAAAATAGTCCAGCACGAGAATGAGAACCATGCTGATGACCACGGCGGCGGTCGTGGCCTTGCCCACGCCTTCGGCGCCGCCGCGGGTGGTGATGCCCTTAAAGCAGGAGACGAGAGCGACGACCGCCGCAAACACGAAGGTCTTAAGGAAGCCGTGCAGGAAGTGGCGAATCTCCATGTTGTTGACGATGTCGTGCCAATACACGGTCGCGGGAATCTGATACTTCGCATGGGCCACGAGGTAGCCCCCCCAGATGCCGGTGAAGTCGGACGCGACGGTGAGCAAGGGCAACACGAGCATGAAAGCGAGAAAGCGCGGGATCACGAGATAGCGAACCGGATCGGTGCCGAGAGTGTAGAGCGCGTCGATCTGCTCGGTGACCTTCATCGTGCCGAGTTCCGCGGCGATGGCCGCGCCCGCGCGGCCGGCGACGACGATCGCGGTCATAACAGGCGCCAGTTCCATGACGAGCGCGAAGGAGACGACGGTACCCACGAACAACGGTTCATTAAAGAAGTGCTTGGAGGACGCGCCGGTCTGCAGCGCCAGCACCATGCCCGTGAAGAAAGCGGTCATCGCGGTGACGGGCAGGGAGTTGACTCCGATACGGACGATCTGGATTAAGGTCTGACGCCACTCGATGCGGTAGCTCGTCATCCAGCCGAATGTTGAGCGCACGAGGAAGGAGAACTGTCCGGTCTCCTCCGCCGTGTCGAGGACGAATTGACCGAAGCCGCCGAGTACGCTCTGGATCATCCACCCACCGCCACACGCGGCACGCGGCTCGAGAGGGCGGTCGCCGTCTCGTAAGGAATGGTGCCGCAATACCGGGCCAACTCAGCGGCCGAAACGACCAGGTCATCCTGGCGTCCGATCAGTACGGCGTCGGCCCCGACGCTCGCCCGAGGTGCACCGGTCACGTCGATCATGGTCTGGTCCATTGTGACGCGTCCGATGACGGGGCAGCGCTTTCCCGCGACAAGGACCGACGCTTTATTTGACAAAGCGCGCGGGTACCCGTCGCCGTAGCCGATCGGCAAGGTCGCAATACGGCTCACGCGTTTAGCCCGCCAGGTCGCGCCATAACTGACGGTAGCACCTTTTGAAACGGTTTTGATGTAGACAATTTTGCTTTTGAGCGTCAGCACGGGCGCGAAGCCCTCATAAAGACCATACGCGGCGAGGCCCGGGCGGACCAGATCGAACCGGGAGCCGGGGTGGCGCAGAGCCGCCGCGGAGTTGGCGGCATGCACGAGCGGAGGACGGAGAATTTCCTGATCCAAGGCTTTCAATACTCGATTGAAGGCCGAAAGCTGACGTGCCGTGAAGCCCGCGTCGTCTTCGGCCTTGGCCATATGGGTGTAAATTCCCTGAACTCGAATCCCCTTGAGAACCGTCAAGTCTCGCATGAGCGCCACCGCGGCTTCAGGGCGCAGGCCGATCCGGCCCATTCCGGTGTCCACCTTCACATGAATGTTGATCGTGCGGCGCAGGCGCAAGGCCGCCTCGGCCACTCGCTTGGCCGACTCGAGCGAGGCGACGATCGGGGTGAGGTCATGGGCGGCGGCGGCCAGCACGCTCTCAAACGGATAAAGGGAGCCGAGGATGAGAATCGGCAACTTGACTCCTGCGGAACGAAGGGCCAGCCCCTCCTCGACCGAGGACACGCCCAGCCAATCGGCCGCGCGCGCCTTCTGCGCCGCCAGCGAGCAGAG
>JAYTSX010000160.1:0-23762 GCA_043745445.1 Elusimicrobiota bacterium | reverse complement strand
TCAACTCCGGCGGGCCCGATGAAGGAGTCATCGGCATCCTAAACGCGATTCAGGATGTCTATCTCAACAAGAAGATCACGATCGCGTAAGCGACCGGATAATAAAAAGAACCGTTCTATTTGTCCTTGGCTTTCACGGCGTCGGCGCGATCCTTGTCTTTCTCGGCATTTTCCTGAGCGGGCGTCTCGATCTTGTCAAGTACGATGACGCCGCTCGTCGAGTCGATCTGGATCTCCCGGATGACCGCGCCCGTGCTCAAGTCGAAGGACCAGACGCGCTTGCCGCCCTCGTCCTCGAGCTCGGAGCTGAGGATCTTGGCCCCAGGCACGCGCGCGAGCGCGGTCTTCTTCGCCCGCGCTTTCGAGATCTTCGGCGGCGCGCCGGCCGCTGACGCGCCGACGGCCAGCGCCAAGACTGCGAGCGCCAGCTTCACTTAGCCGCCGCCGCGGCACGAGCCGCGTTCTTAAGCTGAACGGCCTGAAACCAGGCGTAGGTCTGACGCACCGCTTCGGCCTGGGTGATCGTGCCGGCCTTCATCCGGTTGTACAGGTCGAGCTCGAGCTTATCTTTGCCGTCGCTGCCGTCAGGATTGCCGTGCGGCTGGGGCCAGAGGTTGTCGACCGAACTGTCGCCGCCGATGGCGAGCGGAAGCAGGTGGTCGAACTCGTAGTTGCCCCAGTCAGCCTGCGCGATGCCGTAGTGCGCCGCGACCTGCTGCTTCATCTGCTGGGTCACGTTCCGCTGGCAGTAGGCGATGTGCTCGGAGTAACGGTACTCCTTAAAGTTAGGGTCGGAGGGCGTGCACAGATGGCCCGGGGTGAAGGAACTGTCGGGGCCGACGCGCGCGCCCTGCGCCGCGACCGGCGCGGACATCGCGGCCAGCGTCGCCTTCGCGGCGACGATCTTCTGCCCGGCAGCGGACTTCTGCGCGGAGGCGGCGATGGCGCCGAGTTCGGCGGCGAAGCGGGCGTCGGCGGACGGCGGGTTTGCGGCTGCGGGCTGGAACGACGCGGCGAGAAGAACGAACGACAGCAACGAGCAGACGGCCTTGGCGATTTTCATACTTCCTCCCTGGTCTAGCGACTTCTTCTTCCGAGCTCTACGGAGGCCCAAAAAAAACCAAGGGAAACGGGCCCAACGGCGGCCGTCTCCCCTGGCTGGCTTCGGATTAAGGTCCGAAGGTGGATACTCCCCGGCCAATCCCGGGGACTACAAGGTTCGCCCGAGTTTAAACCAATGGGATTGCGCGGTGATAGACCTTTCAGGGCCCAAATCGCGGCTTATTTTAGGGGGTGCCTTTCGGGCAAAAAAAAGAGGCGCCGGCGGGTTATCCCGCCGGCGCCTTCGTTGACGGCGACTCGTTTACTGCGGGCGGCCGTTGAGCACGAGCTCGATTTCGTCCCACAGCTTCTCGACGGTGATCGGCTTGGGCAGGAACTGCTGCGCGCCGGCGAGAAGGCCGTCGACGCGGTCGCGCGGGTCGGCGTACTGCGTCGACGCCGAGACGAAGATGACCGGGGTGTCCTTCTGGTTGTCGAGACGCTTGACCCTGCGGCACAGGTCGAACCCGTGCACATCGGGAAGCTGGACATCCATGATGATGATCGAAGGCTGGCTCTGCTTCAAGGCCTTGATCGCCTCGTCACCGGTCCGAACGCCGGTGACCTCGATCCCTCTCAACGACATGACGTCGATGAAGGTCTCGCGGAAGTGGTCGTCGTCTTCGATGATGAACATCGGTGAAGCGGTCATGGTACGTTCTCCGTTAAGGTTTGGGGGCGGCGCCGGTCGCATTTAGGATGAGACGCTTAATCGGGCCGGCGGCCCGGTAAGCCAAAGTGTAGTCGGCGGCTGCCATCGCGCGGATGGAGTCGCGGGTTTTCTGAAGCTCCTCAACGGCCTTGGAGAAGCGGCTGGGCTCGACGACGACGCCGTAGCGCCAGGTTCCCGTCATGGAAACGAAGAGCCGCAAATCCTTCTCGCGCTTAAGCAAGGCGCGGTAGGTGGAAACATCGGGAGAAACCAACGAGAACGCGGCCTGCAGTTTCTTGTACGCGGCGTCCACATTCAGGAAGCCCTCGCCTTCGTTGTTGATTCCCTGGCCCGTCTTTTCGAGCGTGGACATAACCGCATTCACGATCGCATCAAGCTTCTCGCCCTTCTCGGTCACGCCGAACATCATGGCGAGCAGCGCCAGCGCGCCGGCCACGCCGGGCGTCGACATCGAGGTTCCGGAAATCGCCTTCACGGTGCCCTTCTCGCCGTCCGTGCGATCGGCGTCGCCCAGAGCGGCGGGCCACGCGCCTTCGATGTTGTAGCCGACGGCCGTCAAGTCGGGACGCTGATCTTTATAGTTCGGGTCCTTCGCGGTCTTGGGCGAGCCGGGGCCACGCGAGGAGAAGTACGCGATCTTCTTGTCACGCCCGGCGGCGGCCACGGAGACCACGCGGATCGCTCCGGTCGTCGCGTCCTTGTAGGTCACGATGGCCGGAGCGCCGATGGTGTTCTTGCCCGAGCCGGCGTTGCCGGCGGCGAAAACCATGATGTGGCCTTCGGAGGCCAGCTTTTTAACTAATTGGGCGTCAGGGCCGGTCGGGTCGCCCTCGTCGTCCCCCCACGAGTTGGAGATGATGAGGTTGCCGTCGTTGCCGGCCTGGGTCAACGCTTTCAGGATGTCGTCGGTGGTCGCGCTGCCGTTCAAGAAAGTCTTGTAGTGCGTCGTGTTGCGCGACCACGGCGCCAGGTGCAGAACCGTGGAAGTCACCCACGAGCCGTGGCCGATGTCGTCCACATTCGCGCCCGAGGTCATGTTCTTGACCTCCTTGACGCGCTTGAGCAAAGGGTGCGAGACATCGGCGCCGGAGTCGATCACGCCGAACTTGGGCTGAGGCGCCTCGGTCTTGAACATCTTCGCCCACAGGCCAGACCAGAAGCCGAGCTCGGGCTTGCCCCATTGCTTTTCGGCGATGCTCTGCACGGTGTCGGCCTTCACGATCTTGAGATTTTCGTCCATCGTGACGGCGTTGCGCGACGCGGGGTCCATGTCCTCGGGCGAGACCGGCACGGGGCGGATGATTTTGCGCTCCGTGTTCGCGTAAACTTTGAAGCCGCGCTCGGACATCTCCTTCGTGAACTGGGCGACGGAGGCGCCTTCCACGCGGATCGTGGCGGCGTTGATGCGCGCGTAGGTCGCGAGCGGGGTTCCCTTATAAGGCTCGAGGGCGGCGGAGTCGAGGCCGGCGGTCTCGAGCTGGGCCAGCATCGCCTGCTGCAGGCGCGTGTACTGATCGACGCCGGAGGGCAGGTTCACATCCACATTCGAGATGTGCGCGTCGTGGAGCTTGGTCTGCTTCTCGCCGAACATCACGATCAGGTCGACGGGGCCGTTGCCCGAACCGTCCGGGCCGGCGGCGGGGCCGGAAGGACCGGCCGGAGCCGCGGCGAGCTGGCCGACCGCGAGGCCCAGGGCCGCGACAGCGGGCAGGAAGGCGCTTGCCAGCTGCACGCCGGTCACGGACATCACGCTACCGATCAGGAGCTTCGCGACGAACATCGCCGCGCCGGCGATCCAGCCGCCGGCGAAGTAGAAAAGGAGCATCATCGGGATGATCACGCCCATCATGCCGTAGCGGTCCATGAAGCCGTCCAGCGCGACGCGGGCCTGGTACGGGAGCACGGACTTGAGTATGTGGCTTCCGTCGAAGCCGGGAATCGGGATGAAGTTGAAGATGCCGAGGAGGACGTTCAGAAACACGAACATCGTCAGCATCGCGACCACGCCGACGCTCAGTCCCGCGGCGATCGCGCCGGTGGCCGCGAACGCGCCGGCGACGGCCAGGCCGAAGTTCACGGCCGGTCCGGCCAAAGCAACGAGAGCCATGTCTTTGACCGGGTTCTTGAAGTAGCGGCTCTCGACCGGCACGGGACGGGCGCCGCCGAAGATCATGCCCATCGTCAGGAAGGTGATGGCGGGGACCAGCAAGGTCCAGATGGGGTCGATGTGCGTCTTCCAATGAAGGGGGTTGAAGGAAGCGCGGTTCTGCAGACGAGCCGTCGGATCGCCGAGCTTATCGGCCATGCGCGCGTGTCCGATCTCGTGGAGCACCAAAGACAAGATGATCATCGGGAACATCGCGATCGAGCCAAAAGACAGGCCCGCGACGGTCGCCGCGGCTCCGCCGAGCAGTCCCACGCCGAACATCCCGAAGAGACCGCTATTGCCGCTGCGATCGCTGTGGTCGGGATCGGAGCGATCGTCGGGCCCGCCCTCGTTGCCAGTGCGGCCCGGGTTGCCGAGTTCGTCGATGCCGCCGTCCTTGGAGGGCCGGCCATTTTCGTCCAGGCCCTGATCGGGCATGCCCTTGCCGGAATCCTTCTTCGCGGCGGTCAGCGCGGCGCGATTAGACTTGATCTCGCCGCCGGAGACGGCCGGGGCGGAGAGCTCGGACTTCAGAGCCGCGCCGTCGAACTGCTGGCGCGACTGGGCGGCCTGAACTTCGGCGGGCTTCTCCGCGACGGACGGGGCGGACAGATTGGTTTTGAGCGCGGCCATCGCGGACTGCGCCGGAACGACGGCCTTCGCGGGCGCGGCGTTGGCACCCATCAGAGCCTTCACGGCGGCCGGCGTGATCACGGTCAGCGCGGCGGGAAGGATCGCGGCGTTCGCGACGATCGGGGTCACGGCGGAAGCGGCCGAAATGACGGCGGCGTTCTGCAAAGCGGACGGCGTGATCGAGGGAGCGGACAGAATCGGAGAAAGGCTCAAGCTGGAAGGACCGAGAACGGGGATCGCGTTGACACCCGTGGCTCGGCCGAAATTAGCGCCCGCGACGCCCGTGACGCCGGTGGCCGCGGAGGCGTTAACCGTGGTGCCCATCGTCTGCGCGGCAGCGTGATAGGCGCTCGAGCCCGGAGACAGAAGGATCAGGGCGAGCGAGAGAGTGAGGGCGATTAAAGATTGAAAGCGCTTCATCGGGTGAGTCTCCTAGTTGCGTCTGATTGGATTATAACGCCCGAAACGGTTTTCGCGTCGGGTCATAGGTCCCATCTAGGCCCTGGCATTGGTCCCAACGAACGAGAGGCCATAGGACTCCATGGGTGGGTCTGAGGCCGTCCGGAGGGCCTAGCGGTGGTGTACCCAGTTGGCATTAGCGCGTGATTTCGGCGATAAGCAGAGGCGAACTCGCACCGGTGCGAGTCCGTCGGACCGCTCTAACGCTTTCGACTGATCGGGAAGATCAGCGCTGGCGACAGGAAGTCGATGAGCGCGCACAGGACCATAACGCCGCCCGCGATCCAAAGGACCGTCATCGTCGGTAAAGCGGCCATGAGCCAGCCGTAGAACATCACGCCGATGATCGCGAAGATCAACTGGTAAAGGAACATCGCCGAATAAATCTTGCCTTGGCTCTCGTTGTAGGAGCCCGAGACGACCTTGGTCGTCAGCGAGGTCCAGGCCACCATCGCGGGCGCGCCCAAAATCGCGGACAGGAGCATCAACGCCGCGGCCAGGTGCAGGTTGCCCGAGAAGAACAGCGCCGCATACGCGAGCCACGAGAGGCCATGCAGCCAAGAGGTCCATTTGCCTTGGCGTTCCAGGTGGTTCATGCCGGTCGTCGCGTCCTTCTGCGCTCCCGTCAAAAGCTTCGTGCCGCGCAAAGAGGCCCAGGCGCGCAGATCGTTCGCAGCGTTAGTCTCCGTGAGCAACGCCAGCGCCTCCGCCTCCGTGCGTCCGAGCGCCGCCGCGACCGCGCGCGCGCCTTCGGTGACGAGGTCCGCGCCGAATTGTTCGCCAGAAATCAACGCGCCGCCCTTCGCCCACTCAATCTTATATCGCGCCAAAACCGCCGGCACCGCGTCGCGCAGTGCGGCCGACGCCGCGTCAAGCTTTGCGCCATCCAACGAGGCGTCGCGAGCGGCCAGCTCGGCGCGGAATACGCGCGCCGACGGCGCCAGCGCCATTTGCTCAGGATCGCGCGCGAAGGCCATCAGGCCGGAGCCGAGGCCCGAGCCGAGCGAGGCGGCCGCCAGGAATAGGCCGAAGGAGCCCGCGCCCGCGTGCAGAACATCCGCCAGGAAGCGCGGCAGGGCCGCGAAGATGAGCGCGTCGCCCGACATGACCGAGACCGTTGTCGAAAGCAGGTAGAGACGCAGGAAGCGGTCGGAGAAAATCGTTTTAAATCCCTCGACGACCTCGTTGAGGACGCGGCGTCGCGCGACGGCTTTCACCGGAAATCCGTCATAATCAGCCGGCACGACGGCCAACGCCGGATCACCGTCGACCTCGACGAAAATGGTCTTGCGTCCCTCCACCTGTCCGCCCGTGACTCCACGAAAGACCGCGCCGCCAACGCCGTCGCGCTTAAGCACATCCGAAAGCTCCCGGCGCGCCGACATCATCTCGTCGCGCGGCAGCTTGAGATAAAGACCGTACCCGACCGCGCTCGCGAGGAGCATGACTCCGTACACCGCGTAGGACAGGGCGTTACCGGACAACAATCCAAAGTGCGCGCTGACCGCGGCGATGAAAGCGCCGGCCAGCAACGGCCCGACCACGCCCACGATATTCATGACGATGGTCGAGACGGCGTTGGCGCGGTTGTAATACGCGACATCGTCTGCGAGGATGCGATTGAACGCCACCGACGACGCCGTCATGCCGGCCATCTGCAGGAACCCGGCGACCGCGATCAGGCCCGCGAAGACACCGAAGCCGAGAAAGCCCTGAAAGAAAAGAACCGGGACCAGCAGCATCACTAAAGAACGGCCCACATTCGTCCAGATGATGACCTTCTGCGTCGAGGTCCGGTCGATGAGCGGGCCGGTAACAAGCGCGGCCCCGGCCTGCGCGCCCCAGTTGATCGCGCGATTGTACCCGAGCTTCGCCGCGTCCGCCTTCGTCGGCGCGACCAGGCTCGGCAGCGCCGTATAGTGGAAGTTCACCCCGAGCATCACGAGCGCCTGGCCCGCGGTATAGATCCAAAACTGGCGGTTGCGGTCTTCATCAGGGAGCACGCGCAGCGAGCTTTTGAGCTTCGCCCATGCGCCCTGAAGAAGACCGCCTCCGATTTTCTCGGAGGCGGAATTGGCCTGAGGGACGAAGGAGACCCGTGGGCCTCCCCCCCCGCCCGGTTCATTCGGTGGTCTCGTCTTCGCCGGGCGGATTCCCTTCATAGCCTCGGACATGTCGTGGAGCTTACGGATGCGCACGCCGGTGTTCGGGTGCGTGATGAACAGCTCGAAGATGAGGTCATCGGCGCGCGTCGGCGCTCCGGAAGCCGACGTCTTGGGAAGCGCGCCCGCGTTCTCAAGTTGCTCGAGCGGGTTGACGATCATGATGTGCTGCATCGAGGCCGCGCGCGGAACCGCCGCGCCCGGCAGGCGGAAGCCCGCCGCCGGCCGCCAGGTGGTCAGTAGACCGAGTGCCAGCGCGAGAGATTCCGGATCCTCGCTTAAGAGCGCGCCATCCTCGTCGGCCATGCCCTCGTTGTTGCGCGAGGACGCCATCTGGAGGATCTGAAGTACAACCGGGGCCCACAGCGCCGCGAACAGCCGCAGCAAGGCGGGCAGAGACTTGATGATGACTCCGGTCGAGATCGGATCGAGAGCCTCGATCTTGGCGCCCGAGCCTTCATTCGGGCGGCTAGGGCGCGTGTCCGACGGCGGCGTGTTCGGACGCCAGCCCAGGGCTTTCTTGACGAGAATCTGCGCGTGGCCCACGGCCCACATCACGCCGTAGGACGCGAACGCGACACCGGAGGCCATCGCGCCGCCGATGGAGCCCGACAGCATGTGACGGTCCATGACATGGGAGAACTCATGTGACAGGACGCCGCGCAGCATGCGCACGCCGAGCGCCTTGAGCTCGGAGCGGTCGGCCTTGAGCACGGCGGCCGCCACCTGGCTGGGCGTCGCGTCGGCGGGAATGCCGGTCACGGAACCGGCGATCGCGCGGCGGAAGACCTTGAATTCCTTGGTGCCCGCGTCGGACGACGCGATCAAACGGACCACGCCGTCGCGCACGATCTCGGGCTCAAGCGTCATCGCCTTGATGCCCTTGGTCACGCCGACCATCGCGGCCATCGGGCTGCGGCCGGTCGCGTAAGCGTTCGGGGCGTCCATAGGATCGATGACCATCTCGGGCATCGGAATCTCTTTCTTGCCCTTGGCGCGGCGGTCCGCGTTGATCTTATCGCGCAGGCCTTCCATGATCTCGAAGAACTCGGGATCCTGCTCCTTCGTGGTGGGCTTAGCCTTCATCAAAAGCTTGATGATCTTCTTGGCGAAGAAGAACGGAATAAACGCCAGAACGGAGGCGATGCCGAGGTTGGTCATCAAGCTCGTGATGCCGAACACGGTGACGGACAGGAGGACGCCGGTCCCCGCCATCGCGCCAAGCATGAGGAAGGTCTTGGCCATGTAATGGAACGCAGGCCACTTCGGCGCGCGGTCGGCGAGCATGTCCGGGTCCGCGACCGGAGCCGCCTTGGTGGAAAGAGCCGGAGCCGACTTGGGAAGGACCTTGCCGAGCAGTCGCTCAGTCCAGACCGCGGCGCGCTCGCCGGAGAACGCGATGACGAGGAAGGTCAACGGGCTGGCGAAGCCGGTAAAGGCCGTGAAGGCGAGGAGCCCAAGGTACAGCGTGTCGAAGCTCAGCAGAATGCCGGACAGCTTCTGAAGAATCGTGCCGCCCTTGTTCCACTTGATCTCCCGCGAGCCGAGGAAGTTCCAGGCCAGGAAGGCGATGTTCGTGTGCACCGCGGAGAAACCGGTGAGCAGGCCGAACACGACGCCGATCATCACCCACTGGAACGAGGGGAAGCGAATCTTCTGCATGCCGCCAGGCACGGAAAAGGGTGCTCCCGTCTCGGCCGCATAAATCAGGCGTCCGAGGAAGAAGGCGATCGTCGTCATCGCGGGCAGGGCCATGAGACCGATGATCGGCGAAAGGCCGATAAGCCCCACGGCCGAGGCCACGCCGATGAGCGCGGGCGTCACGCCGAGCGCCGTCCAGGTCAGCACGGAATCCATGAGCGACGAGCTGCCGAACCAGCGTCCGCCGGCGACGGCGGCCAGCGGCACGGCGGCGGTCAGCAGTCCGGCGCTCGTAAGAACGACCGCGGCGCTGGGGATCGCGATGAAAACGGCGCCGGCGAACGCGCCGAGCGCGAAATCGAGAATAGTCTTCACCTTATTCAGGCGCGGGGAGTCACGCTTGGCGAGGCGGTAGCGCGCGTACAGCGCGAGCGGGTAGAGCAAAAGGCCCGAGCTGACGGCCCAGACGGCCGCGACGGGCACCACGCCGAAGATGGCGGGAAGCAAGGCGACGGCCGCGATCTGCAAGCCGACCGCGACTCCGGCGCCGGCGGCGAAGGTCGCGACCATCTTGAGCGCGCCTCCGAGCTTGGAGCGGCGCGGGCCGTTGTTGTCGGGGGCGTTCGGCGAAGGAACCTGGGCGCGGAAGGCGGCGGGCTCGGACGCCGACGCGGGCGTCAAGCCCGCGGACAGGATTCCGGCGGGCGGGAGGCCTTCGACGGCCGGTTCACGGTCGCCGGATTCCTCGATGCCGAGCAAGCGGTCCATCATGCGCGCGGCGGCAGAGCGAGAGGAGGAGACCGAGCCCTTCTCAATCGAGCCGGCAGCCTCGGCGACTTCGAGCCGGGCCGCGGCCAGGCTCTTCGGGTCGGCGCTGACGGGGCTCAGGGCCGCGGCTTTCGCGACGGGCTTTTCGGACGCGGCGGCGGCGAGCGGCATGGCAATGGCGAGCGCGACGCGGGACTCGACCGGCGAGGCGGCGGAGACTTGAGCGCTCGTGAGAGCGGCCGGAACCGGGCTGTTCGCCATCGGCGCGGACAGCGCGCCCGTCAACGAGAGCGGCGTCACGCCCATCGCGGGCAAAGACAGCTGCGGAATCGCGGAGTTCACGGCGGCGCCGGCGGCAGAGCCCGAAACACCCGAGGCCGCTCCGGTTATCGCGGAGGAGACCTGAGACCAGGCCGGGAGCGGCGCCGAGACGAGGATGAGCGAAAGAGAGACGCACGCCGCGATAAATCGTTTCATGGCCGAATACTATCAATCACGCCCGAAATCGGGAGGGGCCCAAGGGCCCACCGTCTCGTCGGCAAGCGGCCCCTAAACCGTTGGGCCCAAGGTCGCAGGATGGATCAGGGAGTTATCCACAGGAGGCCGCCGCACTGTTGTCAACAACAGTCACGCGCGTCATTGTGGATAACTCGAAGCGACGGGCGGCCGCCTCTTATCAAGCCAACGCGTTGTTACGGATGCGCGGCGCGGAAGGCGGAGAGAATGTCGGGGAGGGTGCGGCGCGGCGTGTCGTAGCGCACGAGGAGTTGCTCATCTTCGGCCAGCATGTCCTTGGCGGCCTTGCGGGCGGCGGCCAGATCGAGCTTATGAAGGAACAAAACGGCCGGGCCATAGTAGAACTGGAGACCGAGGCGCTTGAGCTCCTCTTTAAACCAAAGCGGCGTCGCCGCGAGCAAAGTGAATTGGCGCCCGTCTTTTAGGTACACCTCGATGACGCCGCTCGAGTGCTCGGGGCGCGCGGGGTCGGTCACATGCGTGAGCTCGATGTGGCCGACGGCGCTCGAAACCGGCGTCACTTTTTTCTCCGGTGATAGTAGCGCAGCCAGTAGCCGCCCATCTCGGCGGCCATCGCGTCCACGGCGGCGCGCACGGTCTCGGGATCAAGGCTCGACACAAAGAGAACGGGCTCAGACCACCACGCCTTGGACTTGGCCTTAGACATCCACGCCTCGGCGCGGTCATAGGTCGCGACCTTGAAGGTCGAGCCGCCGCCGTCTTCAAAGGCGACCGCGAGCTCGCAGTCGCCGGAAGAAATATCCGCGGGCGGCGCGAAATCGATGGACGCGACCTTGGGGGCGGGCATGGCGCGAATTATACCGGATTACGCGGCGGGCTTTTTAGGTTCGGGAGTGCGCAGGCTCTTTTCGGGCAGTCCCGGCAGCCAGCGCGGGGCGAAGAAGAACAGGATCGCCGCGGCGACATAGACGGCGATGATGGGCGTCAGCGCGTGCGGGAACGCCGGGGCGCCGTAGGACTTCACGCTCGCCGCCATCAAACCGTAGCCGAAGGAGGTCAGCGCGTTAAACAGCGAGCTGCTCACGCCGAAGGTCTGCGAGACCATCTTGGGATCGGAGTTGCCGCTGATGTAGGAAGTGATCGCCGAGACGAAGGGACCGACGAACAGGCCGAGCAACATGACGGACGCGAAGATGCCCGGGAAGAAACCCCACGACAGGGCCACGCCGGCGGCGGCCATGAGGCCAACGCCGTAGAACTTGATCCAGCCGCGGTTGGTCAGGCGCGAGGTCACGGCGATGATCGCCGCGCCGATCGCGACGGCGGCCGCGGCGGCCAGGATGTTGCCGGGGAATAGGCGCACGCCGGCCCAGATCGCGGCCAAGGTCAGCACGCCCGCCTGGAGCACGCGCTCCGCCGCGACCGACTTACCGATGAACGGAAGCTTGATCTCGGGCAGGCGCGCCATGCTCGCGTTGGACAGGAGCTGGCCGAAGAAGAAGGCGCCGAGCAGTTGGCCGTAGATCAGGGCCTTGGCCCCGAGCGAGGCGGCGATCAGCGGCATCGCCAGGTTCTGGAACGGGTAAATCAGGCCGGCGGCCAGGGCTGACAGGAGCAGGGCGTTGCGGATCTTAGGCGTGGCCATCACCGTCTTGAAGGTGTCGGTGCGGGCGATCCAGAACATCAAAGCACCCGCCATCCACAGCGGCGAGCCGAGGCCGGTGCCGATGATGGGCAGGACGAAGGGCAATCCCCACCCGTAGATGCCCGCGGAGGCGGCGAGCACGGCGATCTCCTTCCAGAACTTCTTGAAGAAGGTCGCGGCCTTCTTCGCGAACGGCTCGGCGGCGGCCTTGGCGGCGTTCGCCGCATTTGAAACAAACCCGGCGATTTTCGGAATCTTCCAGTAGTTGAGGCCGACGAGGCCCAAGTTGACCGCGGCGGAGATCCAGAACGGCGTCATCGGGTTCATCGCGTCGATGAGGCCGCCGATCTGGCCGATCGAGCCGAGCATGACCTGGAGCAGGAAGTAGATCGAGAAGCCGAGCGTGGTCAGGTTGCCGATGTGCAGCCAGCTGCGGCTCTGCTTAGGGTCGGTGATGGCGAAGCGGCGCGTGTAGGCGCTGCGGCTCGTCATGAGCAAAGAGAACTGCCAGCCGTTGGCGATCGAGGCGATGAGAAGCGGCCAGAAGCTGATCATCCCGGCGAGCGCCATGACCGGCAAGGCCACGGTGAGGACGGCGCGGATGCCGGAGAGGATGGCCAGGCCTTCGCGGGGGCCGAAGCGCGTCGCGATCATGCCCGACAACGGTCCGAGAGCGATCGCGGCCAGGGGCCCGAGGGCCATGAGCACGCCGTAGGTCACGCCGCCGACGGCGGGAATCACGATCATGGGATAGGCGATCGAGGTCATGATGAACACCGACATGCTGATCGCGTCCTGGATGTACATCCACTTGATGGCCTTGGCCGACGTCGCGGCGTCGGGACCGGCGGGGGCCGGCGCGGGAACCTGAGGCTTGTCATCGGCCGCGGGAGCCGTGAGGAATTTGTCGCCGGGCTGGAGGCCGGTGCCCACGAGGGCGAGGGGCGTCGGAGCGGAGGCGGGCAGAGCCAGAGCTTTCGCGGCGGGAACTTCGTTCGCGACGATCGAGACGGTAGGCTCCGCGACCATCGCGCCCGAGGTGGAATTCGTGCCGGTCAGACGGCCGTAGATCGAGCGGGCGCCGGTGAAGAAGGCGTCGAGGACGCCGGTCTTCTCGGTGTCGGCGGCGGCGGAGAGTTGCTCACCGGCGATGACGAGATGCGTCTTCGCGTCCGCGGCCTGGGCCGGGGTCGCGGCGACGCCGCGCGACGCTTCGCCGATGGGACCGATGACGGGACCGGCGACAGACGCGGCGGGCATCGTGCGGGAGGCCAAGGCCTGAGCCGCCACGGCGGAAGCGGGCAAGACCGGGATGGCTGCGACCGCGGCGTTGACGACGGAAGGCGTGAGCGCGGCCGGAACAAAAGCGGCGTTGGAGAAAACGGGCGTCGGGGCGCCGAGAGAGGACGCGGAGAATCCCGGGGTGAGGCTGGGGTTGAAGGTCATCGCGGGCGACAGCGGGGCGATGACGAAGCCGTTCGCGCCGAAGCCCGGTACGACCGGGACGCCGCCGGTGCGGCCCGCGGCCGAGCCGTTGTAGATCTGCGCCGCGGCCTGGTAAGGCGCCAGGCCCGGGGTGAACGCCAAGGTCAGGAAAGCGAGAAAACCGGCGAGGACGCGTCGCGTGTTCTTCATCTAATAGAGATGATACCCAGAGTCCCCTCCAAGCGCTTGGGCCCTCGGGTCCTCCAGGCGGCAACAAGGGGCCTAGGCTCTCTGGGACTTGAGCCGCGTGGCTCGAGCCTTCCGGGTCGAATCTCGATCGACCCTTGATATCCTCGCGGACGGAGGTTATACTCGCGAGATGACACCCCTCCCCGGCCTCCGCCCGCTGAAATCCGTCCTCTGCGCCCTGCTCATCGCCGCCGCAGCCACGACCGCGTCCGCGACCCGCCTCCGGCTTGACCGCGCCACGCTGGAATTCGACCCGAACCAGCCTGTTTGGCATGTCTCTACCCATCTCTGCGACACCGACAAGGATCCGTCCGGGACGGTGACCTACAATCTCTGGCTCTATCAGGACGACGCGTCGGCCCGGGGCGGGAAGTCGCACTTCATCTTCCTTGGAGGCGCGCAGTTCAAGAAGGTCCTGCAGCCCGGCGAATGCTGGGACTTCACGGACACCCGCGTCAATGTGAAGACCGCTAAAGTGACCCCGGGCCAGTACCACATGCGGCTCGTGGTTTCGGAATATGACGGGAGCAAGTATGTGCCCCGAATATCCCAGCCGTTTTATTTGGAGGACGGCACCTTCCAGGACCTGCGCAAGAACTGAGCGCCTGAAAGCCGGCGCGTCCGTGCAAAAAAAGGGCCCCGGCGGATATTTCCGCCGGGGCCTCTCTTTTCTTTAATCAGTGCTTACTTCTTGGCCTTCGCTTTCTGTTTCGCTTCGGGCTTCGGGGCCGGCGGGGCGTTGTGCTTGCGGATGCGGTTCATCACGTTGCGCAGGAAGCGCTCGAACTTGATGCGGCTCCACTCGTTGAGGATGGGCTGGTAGCCCGACGACGGGTAGATGAACCGGATCTTGTAATCCGACACCTGGCGCCGTTCGCCGAGCGCGCCGTAGGGGATCGAGATTTTCGGCCACATCTTACGGATCGCCAGGTCGTACAGCTGGACCTGCGTGTCCTTCTCGAGGTTCTGCAAGGTCGGCGTCTGGCCGGTCTTGAAGTCCAGGACCGCGACCTCGACGGTGCCGTCGGGCATCTCACGGGCCACGACGAAGTCGAAGATCAGGCGCAGGATGTCGCGGTTGTCGGCGATGCCCTTCTTGTAGTTGTCGAACACGAGCATGTTGGAGAGCTCGGTGCCGATGGCGATCGGGTAGACCTTGAGAATGTCGGCGGTCACCGCGTGCATTGTGCGCATGCGGCCGCGCATGACCTCGTAGAAACCGGCCAAGTTTTCGCCGGGGCGGTCGATGTTCTTGCCGGTGCGGTCGGCTTCCTCGCGCGCCCAGATTCTCTCTGCGGCCGCGACGGTGTCGTCCGCCGACGGGAACACGCCGGTGTTGCGATACTGCCACACCGCCCAGTTGAACGCGGAGTGCATGACATGGCCCATCATCATGTAGATGCTGCCGCCGTTGAAGGCGCCGCCGCCGACGCGGTCGGGGTTATAGATGAAGCTCTGGATCTTCGAGGCCGAGGCCGCGAGGTCACCGGGGCGGTTCTCGCGGTACGGTCCGAGGACCGCCGAGATCGACGCGTCGGCCAGCTCGGCGTCCTGTTGATCGAGCATGGTCGCGGGCTGAACCGAGCCCTTCGTCGCGGCCAGCAGCGCCTCGTCGCGGGTAATCATCATGATGTCGCTATGGTTGACGTAAAGGCCCTCATACTCGCGCAGGGACTCGAGCAGGTGCGGGATCGCGCTCGCCAGGTTCTGCGGGCGAGCGACGACGGAAGTCTTACCGGCGCGCTCGGCGACGGAGAATTGCCACGATCCGGTGGGAAGACCGAGCGTGTTCATCTGAGAGACGAGCGACTTCAGCGTCTCCTGGGCGTCGCCGCCCTTGGCGACGGGGACGATGAACTCGGTGCCGTGAGAATACATCACGCCGGCCAGACCGACTTGATGCGAAGCGAAACGCATGAGCTCCTGCTCCTGGTTCGCGAAGCGGCGCGAGGGCAGGTAGCGGGCGAAGGCGCCGTCATAGGACTGGAGCGCGTTGCCGTCGTCGGCGAGGACAACCATCTTATAACGAGAGATGCCGTCCTTCTGCTTCATGGTGAGGCCGCGCGTGAGCTGCTCCTCGACCGAGCCCGGGGCGTCGTTGGCCTTGTCGGAGAGCAGGACGAAGTACATGCCGGCCTTCATGAGCTTGGTCATGTCCTCGATGAGAGGATAGGGAACGCCGTTCTTAAACAGGCGCATATCGAGGAAGACGACCTTGGGCGACATGTGATTGAGGCCCTGCATGGCGGCGGGAAGCGCGTACTGCGTGCGCGGCACGGGCGCGTAGGTTTCCTCGTCTTTGTTCTCGGGGAGCAGGCGCGCCTGGCCGAAAGGCATCACACGCACCACACGAACCTCGGAGAGCTGGGTCACGACGCCGGACTGGCCGCGCATCGTGCGGTCGTTGCGCTCGTTGAGCTCGACGATGAGCTTGGCGCGCAGCTTATAGATGGTCTTGCCGCGAAGCATGGACTTCGAGTACACGCCTTCGAAATCCTTGAGCGTCATGCGGTTGATCGGCACGGTGCGGGCGTAGGTGACCTTGGAGACGAACATGCCCTGGCCGGCGACCTTGATGATGAGGTTGGCCTTCTCCTCGAACTTTTCCCAGTAGCGGCGGGAGCCGTTGCCGAGGACGGGGCGCACGAGCGCGTAAACCTGATCCTTCTTGATGTCGACCTTCTGCTTGCGGGTGAACCACAGCGCAAGGTCGTCCTGGACGTTCTGATCCGAGATCTCGCTGGTGACGGTCTCGGGCTCGACCGGCTCCTCGAGCGCGGGACGAACCTTTCCGCCGTCGAACTTGCCGCCGGCGGCGGCGGCGAACTTAATGTCCGTCGGCATGTCGCGCAAGGCGGACAGCGCGCCGGCGCCCAAAGACACCTCGGGCTTGAGCGCGTTACCGGGCCGGGCGAAGACCTTCGCCACGGCGGCAGGCAACACCTTCAATGCCGAGGGAAGGACGGGAGCCGCGGCGAAAGGAACGACCGGAGCGAGGGCGGACGGAATGATCGACGGAGCCGACAGCGCCGGCGTGAGGACCAAGGACGGCGCCGCCAGGGAGGGCATGGAGACGGACGGGGCGTTCAAGCCCCCGCCGAGGGTCGGAAGGACGGTCGGAGCTCCCGCCGAGGCGCCCGGTACGGAGACACGCATCTGCGCGAACGCCGACGACGGGGCGAGCATCGCCGCCGCCAGAACGACCCGGAGCAAGCGGGCCGCGAGCTTCATCTTATTTCCCCTTTTGCGGCTGCGCCGCAACTTTCTTTTTTATAACCGGCTTCTTCGCCATGGCCTTCTTCGCCGCGGGCTTCTTCTTCAGATCGTCCTTCGTGGCTTCCTGCTCCTGCTCGGCGTAGTAAGCCTGATACTCGGCATCGGCCTCTTCACGCTCGATCGCGGAGATGATCTCCTGAATGATCGGACCGTTCACGGTCTGGCCTTCCTCGAGCCGGAGGAAGTCCTCGGCCTTGAAGATGTGCAGGCGGGCGCTGGTGCGGTACTCGAGCTGGACATTGAGGCTCTCGATGACCTTGCCTTCGGGCGAGCCGTGGTGCCACTTGCCGTCGGGACCCTTGCGACCGTGGCCCTTGAGCATCGCCATGGCGAGCACGCGCGCCAGGAACTCCTCGCCGTCATCCGGCGTTTCCTTGCCGGTGCGGTAGGCGTAGGCGGTGAGGGTGAGGCCCTGAGCCATTTCGAGGCGCATGACGCGCGGGATGCGGGTGTGAATCTTGTACATCTTGCCGGTCGCCGACGACACGAAGTCGAGGGTGATCAGGCTCTTGCGGTCGGTCGAGAGGCCGACATAGTTCTCCTGCACATTGCGGGCGGCGCGGGTGTAGTCGCCGAATTCTCGGAAATAGAAATTCGTCAGGTACGAATTGGCGTATTCGAGGTAGCCCTTGCTCTGCGCCTTCCACGCGGGCGTGCTCATGATCTTGGCCAGACCCTTGTTGACATAGACGCCGTGCTTGAGCGGGGCGTACCACATCGAGCGGAGCTGGGCCTGCAGGACGGTGAGCTTGGCGAGCTGGTGCTGGCCGCGGAAGATATCGTCGTAGAGCTGGGCCATCATGCGGAACATGATCGTGCCGACATACATCGCGAACATCTTGTTGGTTTCGCGATCGCCGCCCGCGCGCCGGATCGAACCGCCGCCGCCGCTGCCGCCGACCGCGTCGGGCTCGTAATTGCGCACGCGGCTGTGCGACGGCTCCCAGTACTCGACGAACTGGCGGAGCTTGCCGAGCTTAAGGGAGACGGTGCCGAGCGCGCGATCGCCGAGGACGGCGCCGAGCACATTTTCCATCGCCGCGCCGCCGCGAACCACCTGGATCTCGGAGTTCTTAGGGAAGGAGGTGGAGAAGCGGGGCGACTTGACGGAATCCGCCAGGATCAGGAACTTGCCCGAAGACGCCGACAGGTTCTCACCGGCGAACTGCGTTTCGAGGGCCTGCATGACGCGGGCGAGCGAAAAGCGAAGGGGCTGGGAGTGAATGATCGCCGCGCCGGCGATGCTCGGGTGCGGCTCGGCCGCGTAGTCGAGTCCGGCGGACTTGAGCTTACGGTTGAGCGCGCCGATCTGAGCGTTGACCGAAGTCTTGCCCGTCTCGTCAAGCTTGACCGTGACGGAGAAGGCTTCCTTGTCGGTCGGCACGGCCTCGATGACCTTGGCGACCTTGCCGATCTTAGCGAGGGCGTCGATGGGGAACGCGCCGACGCTCTCAATGAGCGGCTTCGGGTTCGCCGCGCGTCCGTGCAGGGACACTTTGCCGCCGTTGTAGGAGACCACGATGACCGGGTTGTTGCGCGACTGCTTCACGCGCTCCATCAGGATCGAATCGGCGGAGTCCGCGCCGCGGTGCGGGCGCCAGGTCAGGAACACGACATGAACGCCTGCATCCACGAGCTTGTTGACATACTCGACCGTCTTCTCGGACGCGGGGCCGGTGAACACATCCTGCAAGAACACGACGCGCGGGTACAGCTGGGCGAGCGGCGCGCCGTTCGCGGCGAAAGGCACGGAGGCGTCTTCGCCTTCGACCGAGCCGTTGCTCGTGGTGCCGTCAAAAGCCTTGTCGGCCGCTTCCTTGGCCTGGTCCGGGCCTTTGGGAAGATTCTCGTCGCCGATCGCGGCGGCAAGGTTCTTAACCGCGCCGAGCGCGTTCACCGGCTGCTCGGCCTTGGCGGCCGCGGAGAGGGGTGCGACGGGGACCATGGCCTGCGCGGGAACCAGAGCGATCGGGGCGCTCAAGGCCGGCGTCAGAATGGCGCTTGGCGCGAGCAAAGTCGGCGCCAAGGTTCCCTGTATAGAGGAAACCCCGCCGTTGAAGGCGGGGCTTATCACGGTCGGCACGGCGGAAAGAACTCCGCCGGTCGGCGCATGAACACCCGCGCCGCCGATATTTCCGCGCATCGTCTGCGCGAAAGCAGGAGCGGAGGTACCGCTCATAAGCAATGAACAACAAAAGATGGACACTACTTGCTTCGCCGTTTTCTTCATCACGATATCCCCGTGCATCGTTCGAATCTCGCGCGTCCTTGACGCCATAGTATCACAGGCCCCTTCGCGACCCAGCGGGTCGAAGGTCCCGACATCACGCGGGCATTGGTCCCAATTTTTCCTGGGCCCAGAATTCCGCGCATCACGCTAAATGTCTCTGCGCCCGACGGGGCCAAGAGGGGCCCGGTCGAGCGACTTGATCGCCTCGAGCACGAGGAGGTACGCGTTCTTGTAGTGCTGGAGGTTGAACGCGGACATATTGTCGCGCTCGGAATGGATGATGTCGAAAATCACATCTTGCGAAGCGCCGTACACCGTGACCGCGGGAATACCCGCGTCGCGGAAGGTCGAGGAGTCGGCGTCGCCACCGTTCAAATAATCTTCCTTCAGCGCGTGGCCGGACTCGCGCGAGACCTGGGCGAGGCGGTCGAGCAGGCCGCGGGTGGAATTATTTTTCCAGGAGAAGGTGCCGTCGACCGCGAGCGTGTCGAGGTTGATCATCGCGTCGACTTTGGACCGCGCGGCTTTGTCGAGGGACTTCACATAGGCCTGCGAACCGTACAGGCCCTCTTCCTCGCGGGCGAAGGCGATGAAGACGATCGTCGCGTCGGGCTGCGTGCCGTGCAGAGCCTGGTACAGGTTCGCGACCATCGTGGAGCCGGTGCCGTTGTCGATCTTGCCGAGGCCTTCGCTGACCTTGTCGTAGTGGCCGCCGACGACGATGACGCGGTCGGTCTTACCTTTTATAGTAACGATCACATTGTTGCGGCCCTTGCCGGCGTCCTGCAGGCGGATGTCGGCGTCGGTGGCGCCGCCGAGCTTGAACAGCTCGATCATGAACTTCATGCGCTCGGGGTTGGTTGAGGGAAGTCGATCCATGCGGCCTTGTAGGTCGTCGTCGCTGGGGACGGCGCCTTCGGGACGGGAGGGGCGCTCGGATTCGGAACGACGGAGGGCGGCGAAACGGTGGCGGGCTTCGAGGACGAAGGAATCGGAGGGTGATGCGGGGACGGAGACTTCATCGGGGGTCGAGGCGGCTTTTAAGCCGTCGAAGGCGGCGTTGAGGGCGGGAGCTTGGCTGCGGCCTTCGGCCGCAGCCGCGGAGAGGACGCTCGACAGAGAGTTTGCCGCGCGGAGCGCGGCGGGGGCGGCGTTGGCGAACGGCAACGGATTGGGCGCGGCGGTGACGAGCGCATTACTAGGAACGATTGGAACGATAGCGGCGAGGGACGGGGTTAACGACAATGCGGAGATGGTCGGGGCCAACAGCCCGGAGCCGAGGGCGGGCGTTGCGGGAAGGATCAACGCTGGAGCGCCGCCCGCTATCTGGGGAATGACAACGCGGACTTGAGCGGAGGAGGACGAGGCGATAAGAAGCGAGAGCGTGGTGGCGAGGTATCGGTTCATGGCCCGAGTTTACCAACGCGTGAATCGCGACCGAAGGCCCTAAGGGCCTGAAACCTCGACGGGAAAGGGCCTAGGGTTTGCGACCGCGAAGGCCTAGGCGTTATTCAACGACGAAGCGCACTTTCGCTTTAATGGCGTCGAGGTTGCGCTTGGCCTCGGCGGCGTCCTTGCCGCCGACTTCGATCATCGCCACGCGCGCGTAGCCGCCGCCCTCGTCGGTCGTGATGCGGTCGCCGGCTTTCTTGACCTGGCGGAAGCGGATGAAACCCGGCAACTTGCGGGCTTCCTCGGGGAGCTCGAGGACCTTGATCACGCCGGCCTTGTCGGAGTTGATGAAATCGCCGTCGAGGTGGACGAGAGGCTGCGCGGGCATGAACGGCTTGCCGCCGATGCGCACCGCGGCCATGAAGCCTTCCTCGGCGAGGTCCACGCCCCAGACGCCCTTGATCCACTCGTGGACATAGGTGCCGCCCATGCGCGCGTTGCCCTCGATGAGGCGGGCGCCCTCGCTCGTGTACTTGCCTTCCATGTGGATGACGCCGTCGGTCAGGCCGAGGGCCTGCGCGGACGCGATCGCTTGGTCGACGGATTCTTTCTGCTGCTTTGCGGACAAGGTGCTGGGCAGGCGCGAGCCTGTCGCGAGGAACGATGGCTCCGCGGTCGGCTTGTTGTCCGTCAGCGATTGGAACACGGGCTTGCCGTCCACCATCACGAGGTCCACATCGTACTCGTGGCCGTCGAGGTACTGCATCAGGAGGAGGTCGGAGTTGTTGGCAAAGATCGGGTCGGTTTTGGGATTGATGATCCCGCTGATGCGCTTGTAGGCGGCGACGGCTTCCTCGAGCGAAGAGACCTTCTCGGTGCCGATGGCCGCCGCGCCGGAGACGGGCTTGATCACGGCGGGAAAGCCGACTTGGGAAGCCGATTTGCGGAAAGCCGCGATCATGGCTTCTCGCTCCTTCTCGTTTTTGGCGGTGGAGAGGTTTCCGATGCGCTCCTGACGCGCGGCGGCGACGCCCTTCTGCGCCAGAACGGCCTGCGTCTCAAACTTGCTGCGCGCCGTGCGGGAGGCCTGCGCGCTGTGGTAGGGGAGCTTCATGTCCTCGGCGATCAGGGCGGTCAGCTCGACATCGTCTTCCCAAAAAGTGGTGAGGCCGTCGAGCTTCCCGTTCTTGCGCGCGGAGCGCAGCAGCTTCTTACGGATGGAGTCGCGCGCTTCCTTGACCTTGGTGTTGTCGGTCTCGATGTACTCGTCGATGAGCTCGTCCTTGAGCAGGCTGTTCACGAAGGCGTCGCGCGGCCCCGCGAGCACGATCTTCACGCCGAGTTCCTTGGCGCGCAGGAAGATCGGGCGCTTGCCTTCGTAGCCGGCGCCGACGAGCAGGATGCGCTTGCCCTTCAGCGCGTCGCGGCGCGCGCGCTGGACCATGGTGGCGACCCACTCGCGGGAGTGTTCCCCCGCTTTCTCCGGGTGCATCTGGTCGAGATTGTACTGGCCGCCCGAGTCGTGGTCGTTGACCTCGATGATGACGGGCACGAGCTTGCCGCCGCGGCGCTCGATCATGACATCGAGGCCGATCATGTCGCTCTGCGCCTGATAGGGCTCGCCGTCCTTACGCTCCAGAGTCTTCTCGTAGTCGGCGATCGCCTTGAGCGCGTTCTCGCCGGTCTTGCGCATCTGCGCGTCGAGCTCGCGGGCGCCCTTTTCATCGAGCAGGCCCGCCTTGATCCACTCGGCGTAGAGCTTCGCCATCGGCTCGACCGTCGCGTTGTCGCGCGGATCGGCGGCCTCGGCGGTGGTGGGCTTGCCCCAGGGGCCGACGCGGGCGAAGGTGCCGGTCGTCGCGGTCCCGCCCCACGGGGTGCGGGCGACGAGAATGCGGCCCGTCGTCTCCATCTTGCGGCCGCCCCGGTCGAGCGGCGCGGAGTTGACGCGCTCGTCGAGCAGCACGGCGCCGTCCTCCGTCATCTGATGGTCGACGGCCAGCGCCAACGCGTGCGCGATGATCGCGTCGCGTTCGGACTTCTTGAAGAACTTGACGCCGCGGCCGGAGTGGAACTGGGGGCCGGAGGGCTTCACGACGAGCTCCTCGCCCTTGAAGCCCGCCAGGTAGGAGTCCACGAGCTTGATGACCTCGGCCTCGCGCGACTCGGCGGCGGGCATCGCCGCGACCTGCACCACGCCCTGCGCGACCATCGGCTGCTCGGCGAGATGATGCAGCGGCATCAGCAAGGCCAAGGTCGCCGGCACCGCCACGCCCTGGGCCGCCATGATCAGGCGCGTGCCGAGCTTGTCGTTGACGACCTTCTCCAGCTGGAGCGAGTTCGACTGCGGCACGTCCAAATTCTTCTCAAAAGCGTCTCCGTCATCCCGGTCGTTGGAGCCGAGCGTGAAGTAATCCGCGAAGTAATGGACGCGCCTCGGGGTTTCATAATCCACCACGGTCGCCTGGCCCTTGTCGTCGAACGCGACGCCCTTCTTAACGAGGAGCTTGGTGGTTCCGTCGGGATAGGTCTCCTGGATCAGCCAGGAGGAATCAAGCACGAGATGGAAGTCGCCCGGGGCCTGGCGGCCGCCCTCTCGGGCGAGCGCGATCTTGTGGCGGGAGGACGGGGCCAGAACGACGATCGTGGGAAGATCATCGCTGGCCGGGCCGTTGACCATGGAGGTCTTGTACTCGGGCAGGCCGTTTTCTTTCAAGCTGACATTCAGACGCTCGAGCATCTTCGCTTCGTTGCCCTCGGGCGACTTATGGACGGTCTGCGTGGGCTTGCTGAGCTGCTGCTTAACCCAGCGCAGGCCGCCGAGATACACGAAGCCCATAGCGACCAAGGTGATCGTGATGATCTTCATCGGCGCGAGAGCGCCCAAGGTCAACGCAAGCGCGGAGCCGGGCAAGGAGTGATGGAACAGCCATGCGAACGCGAGGCCGCCCGCGCCGGCCGAGATGACCTCGACGAAGGTCATCAGGCTGTAGATGTCGTCGGCATGAGGCGCGGCCTTGGGGTCATTCTTGATCTCGGTCTGAAGCAATGCGCGCATGCGCGAGCGCAGCGGCTGCAGCATCAGCTTCATCAGAAACACGGCGGGGATCGCGAGAGCCAGAGACGGCACGAGCCACAAACCGATCGAGGGCACGAAGGCGAGTGCGGCGATGGCGGTCAGTCCAGCGAGCACCTTGTAGGTTCCGTGCTTTTTCTGAAGACCTTGAATGCGCTTCATCAAGAACACCGAGGCGACAAGGCCGCCCGCCGTGATCGCGGACAACAGCAGGCCGTTGCCGAACGCGCCGACCTTGAGGATATCGATGGCGAAGGTCGGCAGGACCACGGCGAACAACGCATCTTCGACGAAATTCTCCATCGTCGCCCTGGAGGAGCGCGCGAGGATGGCCTTGTTGCCCATGATGATCTTGGCCGTCGCCCAGTTGCGGCGAGGAATATCGAGCAAGATGTGCCCAAAGGTCTTGA
>JAYTSX010000159.1:0-1734 GCA_043745445.1 Elusimicrobiota bacterium | reverse complement strand
CCATGACTCCCGCCAAGGCAACGGGCTTTTCGCTATCAGCGATAACCAATAACCCTTCGGGAAGGTCGTAAACGCGATGGTCCAGCGCCAGTAATTTTTCGTTGCCCTTCGAGCGCCGTACGACTATCCTCGATCCGTTCAGCTTGTCCGCGTCAAACGCATGAAGCGGTTGCCCAATATCGTGCAAAACATAATTCGTGATATCCACGACGCTGTTGATCGGCCGCAGGCCGATCGATTCGAGCCTCGTTTTCAGCCACGCCGGACTTTCACCGACAGTCACGTCTTCAATGAGCCGCGCGCCGTAGAAGGGGCACGCCGCGGGATCCTCGACCGTGACCGGGAAGGACGCTTTAGCGCTTTCCAACATCCCGCCGCTGAGCGGCTTTAATTCCTTCCGAAAATAAGCCGCGAGCTCCCGCGCCAGCCCGCGATGCGACAGACAGTCAGGCCGATTCGTGGTCACCTCGACCTCGAGAATGTCGTCGGCGGGTCCGAGCAAGGAACCCACATCCGTGCCAAGCACGGGCCCCTCACCCATGATCCAGATCCCGTCGACATCCTTAGGCAGCCCCAGCTCGGCCCGTGAGCAAATCATGCCCTGGCTCTCGACGCCGCGCAGCTTGCGGCCTTCAATCTTAAAATTGCCGGGCAGCACGGCGCCGGGGCGCGCATAGGCGATCGTTTGTCCCGCGTCCACATTCGGCGCGCCGCACACGACGGTCCTCTGCGTCGCGCCATCATCAACGACGCACACGGAGAGCTTGTCGGCGTTGGGGTGCTTCTCCTTCGACACGACTTTGCCGACGACGACGCCGGTGAAGGTGGGTCCCAGGCGCTGATGGCCCGCGACCTCAAATCCCAGGCGCAGCAAATGCGTCGAGAGCTCCGTCGCGGAGAGCTCGAGGGGGAGATGCTCCTTCAGCCAGTTATAGGAGACTTTCATCGAATTGTTTGAGGAACTTTAGATCGTTGGTGTAGAAGGCGCGGATGTCGGGGACGCCGTGCAGAAGCATCGCCACGCGCTCGACGCCGATGCCGAACGCGAAGCCGGACCACTTCTTCTCATCGTAGCCGACGGACTTGAACACGGCCGGGTTCACGACGCCGGCGCCCAGGATCTCGATCCAGCCCGTATGCTTGCACGCCGGGCAGCCGGTGCCGGGACAGAAGAAGCATTTGACGTCTACTTCGGTCGACGGCTCGGTGAACGGGAAATAGGAGGGGCGAAAGCGGGTCTTGGTCGAGGTGCCGAGCAGCTTTTGCAGAAAGGTCTGCAGGTGGCCCTTCAGGTCGGCCATGCCCACGCCTTCGTCCACGACGAGGCCCTCCACCTGGTGGAAGATCGCGGAATGCGTCGCGTCGATCTGCTCGTGGCGGAAGGTGCGGCCCGGGCAGACGACGCGCAGGGGCGGGCGCACGGACTCCATCGTGCGGATCTGCACGGTTGAGGTGTGGGTGCGAAGAAGAAGGGGGAGGCCCTGCAAATAAAAAGTGTCGTGGCTGTCGCGCGCGGGGTGATCCTCGGGGATATTAAGCGCGGTGAAGTTGTGCTTCTCGTCCTCGACGAACTGGCCTTCCGTCCAGGAGTAGCCCATGAGCTGGAAAATGCGCGCGATCTCATGGAGCGTGGTCGTCAACGGGTGCAAGCGCCCCTGGGCCGGGCGGATCGACGGCAAGGTCAGATCAATGGCGTCTTTTTCGAGCGCCGCGGCATCGCCCTGATCCTCAAGC
>JAYTSX010000158.1:0-1752 GCA_043745445.1 Elusimicrobiota bacterium | reverse complement strand
CGATCTAGTCGGCGGGGTTGACCGTCACGACGCCGGTCTCGGCCTCAATTTTCTTTAGGCGCATGAGGCGCGGGTAGGTCTCGCACATCGGGACGATGAGGTCGTAGCCCTCCACATCGGCGAGGTCGAACTCCTCGGGCGTCATCACGGTGACCTCGGTCTTCAGGATCGAAAGCTGATCCATGACGGCTCTCAACACGAGCGCGTCGTCGCTTTCGCGTCCCGGTGAGTTTTGGATTTCGCGTAAGATGCCGAGAGCTTTCATCGCGCAATCTCCGTGGTGAGGAATCGTTCGGCGGCTTCGAGGTCTTCGGGGCGGTCGACATCGAGAGATTTGGAAAGGATCACGCCCTTGACGACCTCGCCGGAGGCGACGAGTGCCTGCCAAAAATCCCGAAGCCGCGAATATCCGTCGGCGCCGGGAAGCCGCTCCGCGGCCGCGCGCGTCATGTAGTAAAGGCCGCAAGTGACGGCGTCCTTAGCCGTCGCTTTCTCTCCGAGCGCGGTGACGCGGCCGTTCGCGTCCGCGTCGGCCCACAGCGGTTTTTCGTCATCTACATATTTCGTTAAAGCCAGGCCGGCGTCGGCGTTCGCGCCCCGGCATTCGCTGATGAACCGCTCGACATCGGCCGTCTTGATCAAAGCGTCCACGGTGCTCACGACGAAATCTCCATCCGTTGCCGTTGCCATTCGTTTACACACGAGCCGGAACGACTCGAAGGACGAGGCTGTGTCCGCCGTCACGAAATCGAACTTCACATCGGGAAACGCGGCCGTCAGATATGGACCGACGCCTTTCCCGCGCGAGTTCGTCAAAACAACGATGTCTTTACACCCCGCTAAGCGCAATCCGCCGACCACCCAATAGATGAGCGGCTTCGCCGCTATGCTGATCATCGGCTTGATCTGTCCCGGATGGCTCTTGCGCATGCGCGAGCCCTCGCCGGCGGCGATAATCCCCGCTTTCATCAGAGTATCGCCTCCAGCTCGACGACCGAGCGAATAGTCCAGTCCTGCCCGGCCTTGGGCGCTTCGGCCGCGACGGAGATCAAGGCCATTTTCATGCCGACGCCGGCGGCGCCTGCCATATCTCGTTTGATTGAGTCTCCGATCATGACGCAGTCCGCGGGAGGCGCCGACACGGCCTTGGCGGCGTGGAGAAAAATCCCGGCGTCGGGTTTGGTCACGCCGAGCACTCCGGAATCGGCCACAACGCAGAAGAGCGAGCGTAGGCCCTCGGCGGCCAGGATTCCCTCCAGATTCCCGTAGAAATTAGACACGATCCCGAGGCGGTAGCGCTGCGAGAGCCGCTTGAGCACCGGGGTCAGGCGCTTGAACTGGCCGCGGCAATCGGCGACAAAGCGCCCGGCGATGATATCGATGAGGTCCGTTCGGCTTGGGGCCAGGGTCCTGATCACATCTTCGACTTGAAGCCGCACGGTCTGCCCCAAGTCTAAGCCCTTCAGCGCATGACGGAGGGGAAGGTTGTCGTCCGAGTCGTAAAAGGCGCGATCGAAGCGGTCCTTTGGGAATTCGAGACCGGCTTCCTTATAAAGGGGGTGGAAACGCTCGAGCCATGTGGTCCCGTCGGCATCGAGGGTGCCGCCATAGTCGAACAGCAGGGACTTCATCCCTAGATTATACTTAATAGCGTGTTCACACCGTAGGCGGTATTATCGCGATGATGTCACAGGTCTTGACAATAATGAACAAACCTGTTATAAATCCGTGCCGCACACAAAACGCGCCGAG
>JAYTSX010000157.1:0-24138 GCA_043745445.1 Elusimicrobiota bacterium | reverse complement strand
CGCCCACGCCGATCTGCGTGTCGAGGGTGTAGCTCGAGTTGATCACGGTCATCGTGCGGAAGGCGCCGGGGGTGCCGCAGGTCGCGGAGAACGCCGAGCCGTTCCAGCACAGGCCGCTCGAGGTATCCTGGATTTCGGTTTCCTCAGCGCAGATGTTGGCCGAGGACCCGGGCCACGCGCCCGGGCCGCCCGACATCACGCAACTCTTGTCCGAGCCCGCGCCGGGACCGGTTTTGGGGAAATCGAACGCCGCGGTGATGATGAACGGCAGGCTAAAGCCGGTGTTAGAGGAATACCAGACATTGTTGAAGCTCGTGGACGGCGACACCAAGGTCGAGCTCGGCGGCTGGACCTCCCACTGGAACACCGCCTTCAGCGTGATCGTCGAGCTGATATTCGTGTAAGTCGAGACGACATTGTCCTGGCCCCAGACATACAGTGAGTAGGTATCCGTGGAGCGCGAGTTCCAGAAAGAGGCGTTCAGGTCGCCGAGCGGCGAGAAGCTCCAGCTGTTGACCGTGAGCGTGGCGAGCGGGTCGACACGCGACGCGACCCAGTTGGTGCCGTTGAACCATTTCGCGTCGCTCATGCGCTGAACGCCAACGCCGACCTGGAAGGTCCCCGCCGGCTGCTTGCCGATCTGGTTCAGCTCGTCCACGGCAAGTCCGGTGATCGCAGTGGGCAGGTCGAACGAATCGCCGTAGGTCGTGCCCGTAGTGATGCTGATGGCCGAGATCACGGGCGCCGAGGAGTCGTAGATGAAGTTCCAGTCGTAGGTGCGGATGTTGCCGGCGACGTCGTAGATCTCGTAATGGAGGTAGTAGTTCTGCGAGTTGCGCCACGGGATGCCCGTCGCGAGCGCGACCTGGAACGGGATGGTCGTCGTGGAAGTCGCGTTATTCCAGTAGTAGGTCACTTCGGGGTTTTGGAACACCCATGAGGACGGGTCGACCGCGCTGAATTGAGTGAGGCCGGCCACGCCGTTATAGCGCAGGTTGTAGCGCACGCTTGCGATGCCGGAGCCGGGGCCGTCATTAAGGATGAGGCGGATAGAGTTCAGGGGGTTCGTGGACTGGTAAAGGCCGACGGAAGAATTCGTCCCGATGACGACCGCGCTGTTGCTCAGCGGACTCGTGCTGATCAAGATCTGGGACACGACCGGGGCCGTGCGATCCAAGCGCAGGTAATAGCGCAGCAAGGGCGTGACCGCCGTTCCGGTCGAATTGCCCGCCGAGTCGGAGGCGTAGGCCTCGATCCGGTAAATGAGCCCGTCGGTCAGCTGGCCGCCCGCGGCCGAGATGTCGTAGCTCCAGGGGTCGGAGGCGTTGGCCGCCGTCAAGGTCTGAATAATTTCCTTATAAGCCTGGCTGGGCGCCAGCGCGCTGGTGAAAACAAGACTATTCGGGTCAAGCCAGCGGTTAACAACCTCGGCCGCGCCGGGCAGAAGCTCCGCTACGCGCACGAAGGTGTGCTGCTGGTCGAAGCTGTCGTCGACGTTATCGGTGATCGTGCCCGAGATGACGGCGAAGCTCGTCACCCAGGTCGCCGCACCGGAACTCGTCGCAAGACCCACGGGAATGGAGATCGTGACGGTCGGTCTCTGCGTGTCGTAAATGAAGGTCGTGTAGGCGCTGGTTCCGCTCGTCGACTGGTCGATGGTGCGGTTGGCCGCGTCCTTCGCGAAGCCCGAGATCGCGTACTTGTGGCCGTTCTGCCATTGCGGAAGCTGGATCGAAGTCGTGCCGTCGATCTGCACATTCGTGGCGCCGACCTGCCCGCTCGCGAACGAGGACACCGGAGTGTAGGGAGAAGTCGTCGACAGCCAGATCGGCGTGTTCACGGCGCCGAGCACGCCCGCCGTCGTGAACGCGATCCAGGTCGCCGTCGAGCCGGTCGGAATCCCGATGTCCTGGACCATGATGCTGCTGATGAGCACGCCGGTGCCCGCGTCGGCGAACTGAAAGGTGACGGCGGTCACGCTGTTCGTGGCGCCCGCCACCGGCAGCTGAATCGTTGCCGTGGGCGCGAAACGGTCGAGGTTCATCGACACCGTGCTGATCTTGACCGGATTATAGGGATCGCCGACGCCGCCGTCCTTAGTCTGCGCGCGCACCGCGAGCTCGTAGGGGCCGTCATCGGGAATGTTGCCGACGACGGAAGTATCGAACGGGAAAGAGTAAGCTGTCGAGTTCGGGCTCAAGGTCGCCAGCTTCCACTTGGCCTCCTCATCCACGAAGCCGGAGGTCGTCATGACCGATCCGTTCCACACTTTGCCGGTGGCGATATGAGTGATGCGCACCGACGCCGAGCTGATCGAGGTTTGGCCCAGGTTGTTGAAGCCGACCGTGCCGACGATGACGGTGAAGCCGAGGTTGTTGCCTGAGGCGGGCGAGGTGATCGACGCCGTGGGCACAGTGATGTAGAAGGTGCTGGCGACCGAGATCGCAGTCCCCGAGGACGGGTTCGTCAGCAATAAGGTGTACTGGCCGCCGGGCGCGGTCGTCGAGATTTTAAGGTAGGCGGTCACCCCGGTGCTACCCGAGTAGTTCATGGACGCGACTAAGATCTCAGGATGCATGGCGCCCGCGCCGTCCTGGAACTGGATCAAAACCGTGTTCGTGCTCGGCAGAACGGTCAGCGCGCCCTGCCCCGTCCAGTTCATGAAGTCGATGCCGGCCAAGCGGACGGCCCGGCTCAAGCTCGCCGTGCCGTTGTTGGCGAGGACGACGCCGCCCGAGGCAAAAGGGTTCGGGCCAGGGTCGTTGTCCGCGACGCCCGTGATAGTCGGAGCATTGAGGCGAAGGCTTAAGGGCTTGTTCGAGGCGGCAGTCGAAGAGGAGCCATTGCGGTCGAAGCGGGACGGATACTCCTGGCCGTCGGGCATGACGACGCGCAGGTCGTAGTCGAAGCCCGCGTTGACATGCGTGGACAAGGTGATCGTGGCATGAAGCTGCGTCTTGCCGAGCCAAGTCACTGAGGAGTTCGCTGAGGAGATCGTGATATCGGTTTGGGTTTCAGAACTCGTCAGGATTAAGAATTTCGGTAGATTCGTGGTCGACAGCCGCTCGAAATTGGTGCCGGCGATGTTCAGGTCGTAGGTCGGCCCCGTCAAATAGGCGGCCGCGGGAACGGTGGTCACGGCGGTCACCGAGGGGATCGCGAAGGTGGAGGTGATGATTTTATCGAATAGAATCTGAGTTCCGTCCACCCACATGACCGGCAGGGGATTAGGCGCGTCGGCGTAATCTCCGACCTTGGGGTGCTCGGCGGAGCCGAAAAAACCGCTGCCCGCGACGCCGACCGTGGCGCCGCGCCGCCAGTAAAGCTTGTTTACTATAGGGCTCACGGCCGTGCTCGTCATTGTCCCCGTTACGACCGCATAATGGATGCCTTCCGAGCTCGCGTATACGATATAGGCGTCGTAGCCATCTTTGCTCGCGCGCTGGACCAAGGCTAGGTTCGGATGGCCAAGGGGATCGCTATAAGAGGAGACAAGACCTCCCGCGCCCGTCGTGCAGCCCGCGTTGTTGCAGCCGTTGATGACGGGCGCGTTGACGGCAAGCGCGTTCGTGCCGTATCCCGCGCCAGAGCCGTTCCAGTAGAAGGTGGAGGTCGACAACCGGCGGTTGTAGCGCAGGGAGCCGGAGGAATCCGACCACACGAAGTGAACCGTCCCGGTGCCCGGCTCCGGCAGCATCGAGGTGCCCGCGGTCTGCTCCCGGTTCGTCGCGATCAGCCCCGAGGTCCCGGTCGGCGTCTGTCCCGGGTTCCACTCCTGGTTGCCGATGAGCTCGGGGCCGACCGCAGGATCGACGGCGAACTGGGTCATGTTCGCGTTCGAAGTGGCCCGGCCCGCCAAAGTCGTCGCTGAGGTGAAGCGGATCGAGAACATGCCGCCCGAATTGTTGGTTGAGTTGTCGTTTAAGAGGTTGGGAAGACGGAACGACAGCATCATCTTCGCGGAATCAAAGCCGCCGATGTTGCTGCGTATGGGAACGACGACCGGCAGGCCGACCGTGTCGGCGGTGGCGTCGCCGCCATTGAGGTCCGGAGGGTTGATCGTATCGACCACGCACCAGGCCGTGATGTTGGGCGCGCCCGCCGTGATGTAATCGGACAAGTCGGTCCGGATGTTGGTCACGCCGATCACTCCGACGTTTGAGTCGTTGCGCGGATGACGGGCGTCGGCGAATACCGAGACATAGCCGCCGTTGGATGAGGTCGAGACGGCGAGGGCTACCGACTTCAAGGAAATCGGATCCATGACGGCGCTGCTGTTGGAAGCCGTGCCCTGGCTGTTGATCTGGCAATAACGGTTATTGAAGCCGAATGTCATGCGCTGGCGTAGAATGCTGCCGATCCAGCAGATGTTGCCCGTCGCCGCGCAGGTGCCGGTCACGTCGAGCGTGCCGTGGCGCAGAAACACCTTGTTGCCGCTGGCGTCGTTGACGACGCCGTTCGTGGTGGCGCCCGTCCCGTTGATGTCCACGTTCGCGTCCGGCGCGGCGGCCCATACCTCATCGGTATCAGTGCGGTGCCATATTGTGCCGGTGCCAGCCGCCGCGTCGGGAGCCAGCGAAAGAAAGGGAAATACATCCGCCGGCGCCTGCCATGTCTGTCCGTCAGCCGAATATTGGGTCACCATTCGGTCGGAGTTGACATTCTTGTAAAAAACCCAATAGCCCTTGCCTGGGACAAATATTACGTTGCGCTGGCCGGCCCATGCGGTCGAGACGCCGGAGGCGTTCGCAAGAATGCGTTGAGCGCCTTGTGCCGCGCCCGCGGCTAGGACGACGGCCAAGGCCGCCGCTGCCCAGCGTCGCGCGCACCAGAGCATAGTCATTTCCGGGGCGCCTCCCGGACAGTCTTGAGCGCCTCGCGCGCGAGCCGGCTTGCTTCAGGATCGCCGCTTTGTCCGCGAACCGCCAACAACGCCGGCCGCGCGGACGCGGCGGTGCGGCCAAGGCGTCCCAACGCCGAGATCGAGGCCCACCGAACGGCGGCGACCGAATCACCCAGAAGAGACATGACGACCGGGACGGCAGGCGCGGCAGCCGCGCCCAATTGACCCAGGGCCCCTACGGCATATGCTCGGACTTCAGGATCGCCATTTTTCGCCGCCTCGACGAGCATGGGCCGGTAGGCGCCCGCTTTCGGGCTCATGACCCTCACGAGAGCGGAACCGCAATAATTCTTGACCTGCGGGCGATTTTTGAGGCAGTCGAGCAAGGCCTGCGCATGGGCGACGCCTTCGGGGCGCGCCGCTTGAAAAATCGCCTCGCCGGCGCGCGTGCCGAGGATCGGATCGTCGGTCAAAGCGATCAGGACCGGCAAAGCCGACGCCCCTTGGCGGGAGAGGACGAGCAAAATTTGCGTATGGGCCTGCGGCATGGACTCAAGCAACGGACGAATCGCGCCGGGCCCGGCATGGACCAGCGCATCCACCGCCTTTTCGCGGGTGAGCACGTTTCGAGATCTAAGCTCGGAGATCCAACGGCCAATCTCCGCGGGCGCCTGCGCGCGCGTATAAGAAGGGGCGCACGCCAAAAAGAGCATGGACGCAACGGTCCAGGCGCTATTTCGCGTGCGCGCGCAATAAGAAGACGCAAGCCACCCACGGATGGTCATTTGACCCTCTATAGTGCGGTTGTTCGGCTGGGGCCGGGTGTCGGAATTGTGTCCTACACGAGGTCCTGACGGCAGACTCGACGCTGTTTATGGATCCTTCCGCCTGCGGCGGAAGGGGGGGTTGGAGGCCCTTTTAACAGCGGAGAACTTCGATGGAGCTTTGGCGAGAACGGGAAAGCGTCAGACTGGCTTCGGGCCGACAACACAACGAGACGGTCATCGTTGCGCTGGCCAATATAAGCAGCCACAGGACGGCAAACTTAGGGCTCCCCCCCGGCAGGCCGGACAGGAGCTCAGGCAATGCGAAGCCGGTCGCGGCCAGGCGGAAAGCAGCGGCGGCCTCGGCCAGAAGCTCGAGCGCGGAGAGGACGGCGCGCGCCTTGGGCAAAGAGCTGGCATAAGAGTTCTGCGCGGCGCGGGCCACCGCCGCGCCCTTCAGGTCGGTCAGGACTTGTTCACGCGTGACAGGGCGTCCCAACGCGTCGCGGACATCAAGGCCCAACCGATTTTCCACAGCGACCCGGGGATCGACCCCTTGCGCGTCAAGACCCGCCGCGGTTTCCGCGCGGCCGGCTGGCGCGAGAAGCGCCAGGGCCAAAAACAGGCCCGGCCCCACCGACCATCGGACCCCTCTGTCCCGCCGATGATAAGTTGAGGCCGAGCGAAATCTTAGACTCACGCCATGTTTCAGCATGTTTGGTTTCGGTAGCCAGGCGACCTCGGGACTCTTCGAGGCCCTTCGCTTTGCGCCCCGTCCTCGCGAACGGTTTGCCGGTTTATCGCTCCAACTGACGACCTTCGGAGTATAACAGGCGCCGTTTTATTGTCAAGACCCATGGCCTCGACAATCGCATTTCTCGACGAGAAAATCAGCTCCAAAGCCGCCTCGCGTCGCGGACGATGGTTTGCTCCCGGCTTTGGCCGACGGAGACAATCGCGATCGGCACGCCGAGCTTTTTTTCCACAGCGAGCACATACTCGCGCGCGCCGCGCGGAAGATCGGAAAACTTCTTGACCTTGGTAAGATCCCCGGAAAAGCCCGGGTAGCTTTCATAGACCGGCTCGACATCAAGCTGGTCCCGGCGGGACACGGGGAAGTCGAGAATCTTCTTCTTGCCGAGCTTGTAGCCCACGCAGACCTTGATCGGGTGCACTCCGGTTAGCGTATCGAGCTTGGTCATCGTGAGCGCGGTCATGCCGTTCATGCGGATGGCGGCCTTAAGCTGTGGAATATCGAGCCAGCCGATGCGACGCGCGCGGCCCGTCGTGGTCCCATACTCCTTACCGACCTCGCGGATGTAGTGGCCGACATGACCCTCCACTTCGGTCGGGAACGGCCCGAGGCCGACGCGCGTCGTGTAGGCCTTGGTGACCCCCATTACCGCCGTGATCGCAGTCGGGCCGATGCCCGCGCCGGCGCAGGCACCGCCCGCGACAGGGTTGGAAGAAGTGACGAACGGGTAGGTTCCGTGATCCAGGTCCAACATCGAGCCTTGGGCGCTCTCGAGCAGTAGGCGCTTCTTCGTCTTACGAGCGGCGTCGAGGAGGACCGAGCAGTCGGCCGCGAACGGAGCCAGAAAACGGCGCAGGCGGTCGTAGTCCTTGAAGACCTCCTTCTCGATCTCCTTAAGAGGCTTCACCTTGGCGAGCTCGGCAGCACGAACCTTGAGGTTCTTGCGCACGAGCTTGCGGAAGGACTCGGGATCGAGGTAGTCGGCGATGCGGATGCCGATGCGGGCGACCTTATCCTCATAACACGGGCCGATGCCGCGCTTGGTCGTGCCGATGCCGCGCCCCCCCTCCTCGCGGAGGGTGTCGACGTAGATGTGGTACGGGAGAATGACATGGGCGGCCATGCTGAGAAACAGGCGCCCGCGAACCTTGATGCCGCGGCTCTCAAGCATCTTCACTTCTTTGACGAAGGCGTTCGGGTCCACCACGACACCGTTGCCGATCACGCTCTTACAGCCCTTGGCCAAAATCCCCGAAGGGGTCAGGTGCAGGGCGAACTTCTGTCCGCCGAACACCACCGTGTGCCCCGCGTTGTTGCCGCCCTGATACCGCACCACCCAATCTGCGTCTTTACCAAGGAAATGAACGATTTTTCCCTTACCTTCATCGCCCCACTGGGCGCCCACGACCACAAGTGCCGGCATGAAATCTCCTTTGGGTGTCAGGCTTACACATACGCGCAATTCTCGAACGAATGTCGCGTATGTGTAAGCCTGACATGACACCATCAACCTTTAAAAAATCGGCGCCACCATGAACCGTCGTCGCGGCCGAGCGCGGCGCCGCGGGCGGCCTTGTATAGCTTGTCGCCGGGCACGATCGCGTCCCCGGCGACACCGATAGCGAAGCGAACCCGCGCGAGCGTTCCGGCCGGGCTCGACTCGATCGCCTCGACCGGCACCTCGATGGGCACCGGTCCAGACGCCGTCAGCCCGCCGAACAGACGGGCCAGGTACTGCGCGATGTCGCGCCCGTCGACGATCCGGGCGAACACCATGTCTCCCGCGTGAAGCTCGGCGGCGGGCAAGCCCCCGGGATCTTCTTCGAGGGTAATCTTCAAGACGAGCAAATCGTCCTCGGGCGTGCCCGAAGACGGCTTGCCGCGACGAGCGGCCGGCGCCGGTACCTTGCGCAGGGACTGGAACTGACCCAGGTCGAGAATATCCTTTTTAGCGCGGAGGCTCAAATTTTGATCGCGGAAATGCGCGCGCAAGGGCGCGGCCAGCTCCTTGGTCGTCTCTTCCGCGCCGGCGGTGCGCAGACGATCAAAGACGGCGGGCTCGGCGGCGCGGAAGTGCGCGGCGAGACGCTGCTCGACCTCAAGGCTCTCGGCAGGAAGACTTCCGTCCCATAAACGGCACCCATACAGATGTTTTTCAAACGCAAACCATTCCTCATCCAGCTCCACGGCGCAGACGGCGGGGTCGTAGGACATAACCGCGCGCGCGCGCAGAACCTTGCGGCTTTTGAGGTTCAGCACGACGAGAAAAAGACCATGCTGGTTCTGCATAGGGCGCACGAACTTTCCCTTAAGAGCGCAGATGTCGTTGAGCAGTCGCGGAATCTGGCGGACGGCCTCTTCGACCTCATAACCGCACATCTCAAGGGCAAGCTCCGCCTCGCCGCGGTCGCAGCCGGTCTCCTCCATAAGAAGTTCGATCTTGTCTTTCATCAGTTATTTGGTGTCAGGCTTACCGGTTACAGTATTTCCCGATCGAATGCGTTTTGGAAATACTGTAACCGGTAAGCCTGACACCAGAGTCACCAGAGTCATTTCGTGCTTCTCGGATGGGAGTCTTTGTAGACCTCTTTCATCCGGTCGAGGGAGACGTGGGTGTAAATTTGGGTGGTCTGGAGGCTGACATGGCCGAGCATCTCTTGGACGGTGCGGATGTCGCAGCCGCGGTTCATGAGATGGGTCGCGAAGCTATGGCGGAGGACATGGGGCGTGATCTTCTTTTTAAGGGAAGAGCGCTTGATCCATCGGCTCAGGAGATAAACGATCCCTCCATCGGTCAGGCGGGCGCCCTGGGTGTTTAAGAACATGGGGGCGGAGTCCTCGGGGCCGTTTCGACGCTTAAGATAGTCGCGCAAGCACGTGAGGGCACCATTGCCGATGGGGACGATGCGCTCTTTTGAGCCTTTGCCGAACACGCGCACGGTTCCCGCCATGTAATCGACATCGCCCACGTTGAGCGAGGTGACTTCGGAACGACGCAACCCGGAGGAGTAGATCAGCTCAAGCAAGGAGCGGTCGCGGGAATACTGATTAGGATCGTAGTTGTGAGGAGCGGTGAACAGCTCCGTCATCTCGTTTTCCGTGAGGAATTTCGGCAGGGGACGGCCGCGCTTGGGCAAGGGCACGCCGAAGACCGGATTGCCCTTTAACAGGCCGGAGGAACGCAAGAATTTGATGAAAGAGCGTAGGGCCGCCATGCGTCGAAGAATACTGGCCCGCGCCAGTCCGCCTTCCTTCTGCAGATCGGCAAGAAAGGCGCGCACATGCACGCGTTCAATGCCTGCCGGCTCGAGCTCCGGGTATTTGACGACAAAGGCTTCAAGGTCCTTATCGTAGGCGCGCAAGGTGTGCGGGGAGTAATTGCGCGTGGCGCGCAAATGGGTTAGGAAACGCGCGGTCTGAAGACGCAACGGTCCCGGGGCAGCTTCGGTCGTCATGACCTGGGCGTCAGCTCGGCGCCGGCGGCTCGGCCGGCGCTGCTGCCGCGGCCGCGGCCAAACCCGCCAGGCGGGCGGCGATCTGTGCTGCGCGGAGCTCCTCGCCCACGACGCGGAGCTTCTCGCCCTCTTCCTTTGAGACGGGCTTTAAGTTGCGGCACTTGGGATAACCGGGACAGGTGAGAAAGAAGCCTCTTTTCCCGACTCGCAGCCACATGTGTTTCTGGCACTTGTTGCAGGGCCGAGTGGTCAAGAGCGGACGCGAACCCTCGACCTTCTTGCCCTCGGCGTCGAGAGAGAAAGTATTCTTGCACTCCGGGTAGCCGGAGCAGGCGATAAACTTGCCCTTGCGTCCCGTGCGGATGACCATCGCCTTGCCGCAGAGATCGCAGTTCTCGCCGGTCAACTCGAGGACGACCTTCAGTCCCTCGGGCGTCAGCTGGATCTTGCCCTTGCACTTGGGGAAGGTCGAGCAGGAGAGGTATTTGCCGAAGCGACTCTCACGAATGAGCATCGGCGCCGTGCAAATGGGGCATAGCTCGTCGGACATCTTAGGCTCGATGCGCGAGGCCTCCATCTCCGTCTCGGCGGCGACGAGCGCCTTCGAGAACGGGGCGTAGAAGGTTTTGACGACGTCAGTCCAGCCGGCCTGGCCCTCGGCGATCTTGTCGAGCTGAGCTTCCACGTTAGCGGTATAGGTCAAGCTGACCACATCAGGAAAGTGCCCCTTGAGCTTGGTGGTCACAAGGATGCCGAGCTCGGTCGGGATGAGCTTGCGGTCTTTCATGTTCCGACGCACATAGCCGCGGTCGACGATCGTCTTGATCGTCGGCGCATAGGTCGACGGGCGGCCAATGCCGTGCTTTTCCATCGCGCGAATCAAGCTCGCTTCGTTGTAGTGCGGGGGCGGGCTCGTGAGGTGCTCTTCGGGCTTCAACTCAACGAGCTTCAGGGTGTCGCCTTCGACGAGCGGGGGCAGGCGGCTGCCCTCCTCCTCGACCTCGGCCTCCGCCTCTTCGGGCTCCGCGTCGCCCTTCGGAGCGTCGCGGTACACGCGCAGAAAGCCCTCGCTCTTAAGCGTGCGGCCCGTGCAGTGGAACAGGGAGTCGCCGTTCTCGATGTCGGCCGCGGCGGTATCGTAGGTCGCCTCGATCATCTGCGAGGCGACGAAGCGCTTCCAGATCAGCTCATAGAGGCGAATCTGGTCGGGGTTCAAAAACTTACGGACTTCATCAGGAGAACGAAGAACGCTCGTCGGCCGGATGGCCTCGTGCGCTTCCTGGGCGCCTCGCGATTTCGTTTGGTACGTCGGAGGCTCGGCCGGGACGTAGTTCGCGCCGTAGGTCTCCTTGACGTACAAGGCGCATTCCTCGGCCGCGGTCTTCGCGATCGAGAATGAATCGGTGCGCATGTAGGTGATGAGACCGGCCGGGTCGGTCCCGCCAAGATCGACACCTTCGTAGAGGGACTGCGCGATGCGCATGGTACGCTCGGCGGCAAATCCCATTTTTTGGGAGGCGGCCTGCTGCATCGTGGACGTCGAGAACGGAGGCGGCGGACGGCGGCGAACCTCCTTTTTCTCGACCTTGACCACCTTGAACACGCCGCCCTGGACGACCTTCGATACGGCGTCCATCTCCTCGGCGGTACGCAGGGTCGTCGCCTTGACGCGGTACGGCTCGGAGAACAGGTCGTAGGTCCGGGTCGTCTCAACCTTCTCCTTCTTCCAGAGCGAGAGCTTGGCGTCAAATACAGGCGGCGCGCCGTCCTTCTCGAGCGCGGCCGTCAAAGTCCAGTAGCCTTCGGACGCGAATTCCGTGATCTCGTGCTCGCGCTCGGCGAGAAGCCTCACGGCGACGGACTGCACGCGGCCGGCGGACAGCCCGCTCTGGATCTTCGCCCAGAGCAGGGGCGAGAGCTTGTAGCCGACGAGCCGGTCGATGACCCGCCGGGCCTGCTGGGCATGCACGAGGTTCTCGTCAATGGCGCGCGGCTCGGCGATGGCGGCCTTAATGGCGGTCGGAGTGATTTCGTGGAAGGTGATGCGCTTAACCTGGTCGGGCTTAAGCTTGAGCATGTCGACGAGGTGCCAGGCGATGGACTCTCCCTCGCGGTCATGGTCGGTCGCGAGGTAGACAAATGCGGCCTTAGAGACCAGCGACTTAAACTCGGCCAGGATTTTCTTGGCTCGGGGCAGGACGACGTACTGCGGCGCGAAATCGTCATCCACATTGACGCCGATCTTGCGCACAGGGAGATCGCGGACGTGGCCGAATGACGACTTGACTACAAATTCATTCTTAAGGAAGCGGGAAATTGTTCTTTCCTTGGCCGGGGACTCGACGACCAGGAGGCTGGGACCGGTGCGCGGAGCCTTGGACGATTTGGAGGCCTTGGGCGCTTTTACGGCAGGGAGAGCCTTAGGAACGGCCGCCACAGGTGTCTTTGAATCGTCTTTTACGGCCTTGACCTTGGCGATCTTGGCGGTTTTGATGGGTTTTTTTTCAGCGGGATTCTTTTTGGGCATAGCGTTGTCCAGGTACAGAGGATACTCGTTCCTTAAGCTCTAGCCCGAACATTATAGAGGAAATGCGTGTGGTGTCAAGCCCCGAGAGCTGGACCAGTTCCTCTAAGGAGAGAGCGTCCGAGCCAAGCAAGGCTATGACTTTGGCCTCTTCCTCCGTCGGGGCCTGAACGGGAATCGACGCCTGGGTGGTCGCTGAAACAGGGGGTGTGCGCGCCTCCAAAATTTGACCATCTGGGAGGGCGGCGAGGATGTCTTTGACGTCAGCGGTGACGCGGGCACCCTCGATAATGAGCCGATGGGGGGCTTCCGACATGACGGAGTCGGCGGGGCCGGGGACGGCTAAAACCTCGCGACCTTGCTCGGCGGCCAGGCGGGCGGTGATGAGCGAACCGGACTTATGACGGCCCTCAACGACGACCACGGCCCACGAGAGGCCGGCCACGATGCGGTTACGGCGCGGGAACAGATGGCGCGACGGCGGAGTGTCGAGAGGCATCTCCGAAATCAGGGCTCCCCCCTCCGCGATGATGCGGCGGGCCAGGGCGAGGTTCTCGGCGGGGTACACGCAGCCGAGGCCGGTGCCGAGGACGGCCCAGGTCGGGCCCTTCGCCTCAAGCGCCGCCAGGTGCGCTTCCGCGTCGATGCCATGGGCCAGGCCGCTGACGATGGTCAGGCCCTGGCGGCTCGCGTCAGAGGCCAGGCGGCGGGCCATGCGGCGGCCGTAGGGGGTCGGGACGCGGGTGCCGACAAAGGAGACGGGGGTGCACGGGCCCAACGCGCCTTGGACGTAGAGAACGAGGGGCGGGTCGTAGATCGAGGCGAGGAGGTCGGGGTAGTCGGGGTCGCCCCTTAGGATAAGACGGACGCCAAGTTTGGCGGCACGAAGCTCTTCGGCGACGACGTCGAAGGCGAGGGCGGCGCGGCGCCACGGAGTGACGTCTTCTAATTTTGCCCCGCTGACGCGCGCCCAGTCGGCGTCGACGGATTTGGAGAGACCGTCCGGGCCCAGCGTTTGAAGAAGATCCCAGGCGCGGCGCGGGGGCGTGTCGATATTTAAACGAACGGCCCAACGCTGACGCTCGGTCCAGGGGACGGACACGGTTAGAGCAATTCCTCGTTGAACGGTTTGGCGGAGTAGGGCAACGGGGTCGAGGATCTTGTGGAGGGGACGGCTTTTGACGGCAACGGAAAGGGTTTGCGAGGATGACCGGAATTCATGATCGCGTCGACGCGACGGAAAAGATCGGGATTGCTGATTAACGACATCCATTCTGCGGGAATGCGTCCCGCCGCGACAAACAGCGTTACGGCGTCGGTCTCCAACACCGCCGCGATCCGCCGTAGAACTTCTTCTTCGGCGGGAGGGTTGCGTTTACCGGCTAAGACCTTGGAAAGAAACGAAGGGTCGAGCTTTGCCTGACGGCATAATTCCCTGAGACCCAAGCCGCGACGGGTCATTGCGTCGGTGATAAGGCGAGAGAAAGGAGGAAGGGTATTCATTTGAACTTGATTAAATCCAAGCGCTGGATGGCCGACGGCTTATCCTTATGATCGGGGAACTCTTCGATAAAACGCTCCAGGGACTGGCGCGCGACCGGCCAGTCGCGGTTTTCCTCGGCGACCTGGGAAAGACGAACGAGCCCCTTCGCGAGGTACGGACCCGTCGAGAAGTCCGTGACGAGCTGCGTGAAGGCCTCCTGAGATTTCGCATATTCGGCGCGCTGATAGTAGACGAGGCCGACGTAATAGTACGTGCCCTGCGACCAGGACGCGTACTGATTTTTTTTCGCATAGACCAAGGTGTCCGAAAAATTAAACCGGTTGCTGGCGTACCAGTAAGTCCCGTACAGCAGGGCAAACACGAACATTAGTTTTTTCATACGACGGCCTCCAAGTTCGACCGCAAGCGATCGAGTCCGCGCAGCGAGGCGGCTTCCAGAACGGAGGAAGCCCCGACTGCGTCCTGATGGGACAAATCAGCGATCGTGCGCGCCACGCGCAGAATACGGTCGAGGGCGCGCGCCGACAAAGAGGTCTTGCGCTCGGCGCTGGCCAAGGCCTCAAGCGCCTCTGGAAGGACGCAGGCGTCGCGACGGAACATGGTTGCGTCGACGAAGGCGTTGAGCGGGGTGGGAGACGAAGCCCACCGCCCCCGCTGGCGCTCGCGCGCGGCGGTCACGCGAGCGCGCACGGTCGCAGACGAATCTCCCAGCAACGCTGAGGTCGGGGCGGCCCAATCGCCGAACGCGACGGAGGGCGTCTCGACTTGTAAATCAATTCGGTCGATCAAAGGCCCCGAGAGACGGGCGAGGTAGCGACCGATCTCCGAAGGCGCGCACACACACGTCTTGCGAGGGTGACCGCGCCACCCGCACGGACAGGGGTTGGCCGCCGCGACGAGCGTGAAGCGGGCCGGGTACTCCAAAGTCTCCCGCGCGCGCGCGATGCTGACGCAGCGGTCCTCAAGCGGTTGGCGCAAAGCCTCAAGGGCCGGCCGGGAAAACTCGGCCATCTCATCAAGAAAAAGCACGCCGCCGTGAGCTAAGCATACTTCCCCCGCTCGCGAAGAGGGCCCGCCGCCGATCAAGGCCGCCGCCGAGGCACCGTGATGCGGCGCACGGAAAGGGCGCTCACGCACGAGGCCGGGAACAACTCGCCCGCAAGCGGATTGAACGAGCGTGACCTCCAGGGCCTCATCGCCCGTCAGGGGCGGCATCAGGCCCGGCAGACGGCGCGCGAGCATGGACTTCCCGGTGCCGGGCGCGCCGACGAAGAGAAGATTATGACCGCCGGCTGCGGCAAGCTCAAGAGCGCGCTTGGCCATGACCTGGCCGCGCACGTCGGCCAGATCGGGAACGGACGCCTCCGAGGAGCGGGCCGGGACGAACTCCGCGCGCAGCCGAGGCAACGCGCCGCCCGCGAGCTCCGCCGCCTCCCGAAGGTCGGCCACGGGCAAAGCCTCGATGCCGGCCGCGCGGGCCTCCTCCGCGTTGGCTTCCGGCACCATAATCGCGGAGAACCCTGCGGCCTTAGCCTTCGCCGCCATCGCGAGCACACCCGGCACGGGCTGCACGCGCCCATCGAGAGACAGCTCGCCCACCACGCACCAGCGCTTCATCCAGTCACCCTGGGCGACCTGGCCCGAGGAGGTCAGCAGCGCCAGCGCGATGGGCAGCTCATAATGGCTTCCCTGCTTGCGGGGGCGGGCAGGCGACAGATTGACCGTCACGCGGCGGTTGGGCATCGCATAGCCGGAGTTGCGCAGGGCCGCGGCGACGCGCTCACGCGCCTCGCGCACGGCGTCATCGGGCAGACCCACGGTCGTGAAGTTGGGCAGGCCATTGGCGAGGTCGAGTTCGACGAGGACGGGATAGCCCTCGACGCCCCTCAGCCCCATGGAGTGTACGCGCGCAAGGCTCACTCGTCCCTCCGGCCCGGGATCTCGACGGCCAGCCGCCCGTCCGCGGCCTCGACCGATAGCAAGGTCAGAGAAGGATCTTTCCGCAGGAGGCGCGCCGCTAGATCGTCAATTTTCATTCCGGTCATAAAGACGCGCAAAATCACGGTCTCGTCCTCGCCCCGCCAGACTCCCAGGTAGGCGCCCGCTACGCCTTCGATGGCACGCACGGAGGCGAGCAAAGATTTGAGGCGCGGTAGATCGGCGGCGCCCACGACAAAAATTGCGCCTTCTGATCGCCCTCCAAGAGAGCGCTTGATCGTCGCGGCGACTTTGGACGCCGTTTCTTCTCCGACCTGATCCAAGGCCTTACCGCGGGCGGCGGATGAGGAGACGTCGAGCACGGACGCCTCCGCTTGCGATTGGGCGGCGGGCGTCGAACTCTTGACCGCGTACTGATCGGCGATGAGGCTGGCGCGGCCCCTCCAGGTACGCGTGGCCGGATCAAGCTCCGCGCTCGCGGAAGCGGCGGCGATGAGCATCCAGTCGGCCCCAAGACGGGCCGCGCCGGCCGCTAAGGACGCGGGGTCCTTGCCCTTGGACATGAATTCGTTCAGGCTGTCTCGGCCGTCGATCGCCGTCATCCCGTAGGCGGACAAGCCGCGGCGCAAAGCGTCCGCCGCGGGCCCGACACCCAGATCTAGAATGCCTTGCGGCTCTGAGACGAGGAGCAGAACGCGCGGCTCTTTCGACGAGAAGCCTGCCGGGCGCAGAAGGCCTTCCTTGTCCAAAGCGATCAGGAACTTCACGAAGCGCGCTTCGACCACTCCCTTTCCTTTCTTGAAGCGCGCCCGGCCGGTGAGCTCCGCGGCGCGGGCACGGAAGGTTTCCGTCATTTTCACAAAAGCTGCGGAACCGGGCGCGAGGAACAACTCCAGCGTGTCCGACACCGCTTGCCGGCGCGCGTCGTCCAGAGTCGGCGCTGCAACGGCCACGGCCGCGCCCTCCTTGGTGAGGCCCGGCTTCATACGGCCGAAAGCGCAAGCGCCGACGAGCAGGGCAGCCGTAAAAACGCCGAGCATTCTTCTCATACGGCGGTTTCTTGCTCGCGGCCGGACGCGGGGATAACGAAGTGGAAAGTGGTGCCTTTGCCGAGCTCCGACTCGAGCCAAATCTTGCCGCCGTGCTTATCGACGACCTCTCGTGCGATCGCCAGGCCGAGGCCGGTGCCCGGCGCGTTGACCTCGGACCGATTGCCGGCGCGATAGAAGCGCTCGAAGACCTTCTCTCGGTCATCGAGAGGAATGCCGATTCCATCGTCGGAGACCGACACCATCACGAACTCCCCTTTATCCTGCACGCGCACGCGCACGCGGCCGCCGGGATGGGTAAACTTAATCGCATTGGAAACGAGGTTATCGAGGACGAGGTGCAACCAACGCTCGTCGCCGAAAGCCTTAGGCAGCACGCCCGGCGCCTCCGTGGTCAAGGTCTTTCCCGCCTCGGCGGCCGCAGGCTGATGGTTTTCCACTGAATCAAGCATCAGCAGGCCAAGGTCGCAGAGTCCCATTTCCATCTTCACCCCGCCCTCCAGACGCGACAGGTCGAGCAGGTCGGAGACGAGCCCCGACAGCCTTTTTGACGCAGCCTTCGCGATGGTGAGGAATTTCATTTGTTGTGCGTTGAGCGGTCCCGTGTCGCCTTCAAGCATGACGCTCAAAAATCCAGAGATAGTCGTGAGCGGGGTCTTGAATTCATGGCTGACAGTTGAAACAAACTCATCCTTCATACGATTGAGGGTGGCTAATTGTTCCGCGGTTTTCGCCAATCGGCGGTTCAAAATGGCGGTTTCGACTATGATCGCCGCCTCCTCCGCGATGACCGATACGAGGGCGATCTGCTCGTCGGAGAACGCGGCGCTGCGCTTGCTGCCGACGCGCATGACTCCGATGCAACGATCCTCCAAAATAAGGGGCACCACCATCAGTGAATGCACGCTCCACATTTTGGCGTAATGGGCGATGACCTGGGAGTCGTTCTGGGCGTCGTTGGTCATGAACGGCCGGCGCGTCTTAAACACTCTCACCGAAGAAGAACGCTCATCCGTGAGCGGGAGACGGTACAACAGCTCTTCACCCTCGAGGCCGAACGCTCCGGACTGCGTCACGAGTTCCCCTGTGGCTTCGTCAAGAATCAAAAAAGCGACCAGGTCCGCCTCGAGCGAGCGCGCCACGATCGAGACAACCGCGGCCAAGGTTGAAGGCGCCTGCGCCGCGCGCGAGCTCAGCGCCCCGGCGACGTCATGCAAAGTTTTTATTTCCTTCGACTTCCGAATGAGGCGGTCTTGGACCGCCGTCAGCTCGTCCATCGCGGCCGACAGCCCGCCCTGAAGCTTTTCCCGCGAGGTGGAGAGATCAGACAAGCCCGCGGCCAATGTAGACGCCGCGCGCAGAGCCGACGCCGCGAATTCAAGCCGGGAGTCCAAGCCGCCTCCTTCCTCCTCAGGCCCGTAACGCACCGCAAGAATAACGCCCGCCCCGCGCTCATCTTGCCAGCCGCCCGCAGTCGCCGCGCTGTAGCCCTGTTGGGCGAGCGCACGCACGAGCGCGTCGTCCTCGCCCCGCGCGCCCTCGCTTAAATTCCACGCCGAGCGGCCGGAGGCGGCCGCGCTCGCCAAAAGTCCGCGGTCGAATCGAAACGCGGAGAGCTCAAGACGCGCCCACGGTCCCCCGCGATGAGCGAGAAGCGCCGCGCTACCATCGGGCCGCCGTGCGAAGGCGGCGAAGCTAAGCTCCGGCTGACGCCGGTACAAAGCGGCGAGCGCGCAGCTCGCGGCCTCCTCGAGCGCGTGGCCCGGCCGGCGCAGGGCGGCGTCAAGATCAAGCGTTTCGGCGGCGAACTTCCTCAGGTCCTCAAGCTCGGCTCGCAGCGCCCGCGTCTCCCGCTCGAGCGGCAGGATTTTTCGAAACGAGCACCACCACCACAACCCCGCCGCGGCGCAGAGCGAAGAGAGAACGCCGACGACGGCCGCGGCGCTTGTCATTTTTCGAAGTCGAGGTGCGCGTTCACATAATGGGCCATGATGTGCAGCTGGGGGTGCGGGATCCAACCCGTCGCCACTCCGGCGCTGTCGAGGATGTGCCGTACCGCGTGGCCGAACTCATTGGAGCGAGGAGCAAGAGGGGAGTCCGGGCCGGGGCCGACGAGCAACACGCGCGTGACGCCGGCGCGCTGGCATCTTTCCGCGATCTGGAAGGGCACGCCGACCGGCTGCATCGCGTCGTACGTATCCATCAGCGCATAGCTGTAGACGCGAGAAAATCCGTTCTTAGCGCCCGTGTCCTGGAACAAATTGACGGCGTAGGCGCCGAGTCCTTCCTGGCCTTTGGGCACCATGACTGCCAGCGTCGGCGACCCCGGCGGCGCCGCGGGCGGCGTGAAGGTCGCTCCAGCCGTGGAAACAGGCGGCGCCTCCGAGCCGATCGTGATCGGCTCATAGATAAGCCTGAGAATATCCATCAACGGCGCGGGCTGACCGGCGGACGCGCGCATTTTGCGTAATAGAGCGATCCGGCTCATCCACAAAGTGAGCTCCGGATAGCCCCACATCACAAGCTTGTCCGCGATCTGCCCGATCTCGTCGCCGTTGAGCTGGGCCCCGACACGGTCGTTGACGGAGGAAATAAGATCGCGCTGAACATTCGGGCTTGGGATCTTAAGGTCCACCGACCAGCCTTTGGAGAAAGAAAATTTCAACGCCTCTTCAAGCGTCCCGAGCGCTTTCGGCGGGTACATCGAAGTGATGACCACCTGCAGGCCCCGGTCAAAGAAGGACTTAAATATCTTCGCAAGCACATCCTTGTTCTTGTCAGTCACAGACAGCAGATGAATGTCATCGACAAAAAGCGCCGTCGAGGTAGACACCTTCTTGTCGATCGCAGCCATAGAGCCGTTCGCGACGGCGGCGCTCACCGCGCGCGACAAACGCGCGCCCGAGGTCATCAGCAACGACGCGGTTCCAAGCCCCTTCGACATGGAGCCCGCGATCGAATACAACAGGTGGGATTTCCCCGTGCCCGGCACGCCATACAGAAAAAGCGGATTATACATCGAGCCCGGCGAGCTGACCACCGACATGGCCGCCGCGTGTGAAAAGCGGTTATACGCGCCGACGAGCAAGGTCTCAAATGTCCAGTCCGTCCTCAGCTCACTGGCCGCGTCCAATACCGCTCCGCTCACGACAGCGGGCGGGCTGGCAATGGGCGGCTCCACGACCGGCGCGGCCGCGACCGGCGTAGCCATGCGCAGTTCCGTCGGCGGTATCGGCGCGGGCGCCAGCGGCGTCACCGCGGCCTCAGGCCCGAGCGAGATCAAGGGCTGCTTCGTCTCCGGGGGCATCGGGATCGGCGGCAGGATGGGGTTTGGCGGCGGTAGCGTCGACGCCGATGGTATGCCGAAAGGCACACCCGCAGGCGCCGGCGAAGGCGGCGGGATCATCGGCGAGAGGGAAGGCATGTCCGGAATGCTCGGGATCGAAGGGGCTGCCGCTGCCGGCGCAGGAGTCAATACAGGTATCAGCGCAGGCGCCGGGGTCGGCATGGGTACCGGTGCCGGCGGCGACACGGGCGTCGGGGCAGGCTTCGGCGACATCTTCCCGAGCCACTCGCGAAGCTTCTCGTTCACCTCGGGCGTCACCTTGTGGAGTACGAAGCTGAGATTGAATTCCTCGCCCTCAAGCGGTGTCGGCCGTCCGCACAGCGCTCCGAATTTCTTAAGCACAGCCGCGACATCCGCAACACCTCCGCGCATCAGCAGCAGGTGCCGAAGCGGGTCGTCGGCGTTCGGCGAAGGCCGAATTTCCCAGCGCTCCATCAGCTTTCTCCCGGTAGAAGCATCATGTCCACGATGACATCCACGGCCGTGGATTTCTTCTGCGCGTCCAAGGGCACCACGGAACGAAACAGCATGTTCGCCCGCGAGCACGCCTCGGACAGCTCGTCCACTTTCGCCGATGGCCAGCCCTCGACGACCGCCAAAATGGCGCTCGCCTTCGCTTGCAGGGCCTTCTGCACGATGGCGTTGGGCTCGCTCCCGGCGACGACCTCGAGAGACAGAACCTCGCGCAGAAACAACGGCTTTTTGGAAATGGTCCGCGCGGCCTGGCTCAAGAAGGCGCTAAAGGCAACCTTGACTTCAGAGCACGAGGCCGTGTAAACATACGCCACTCGGCGAATTTGCTCTTTGGGGGCGTCCGCCGGAAGCTCTTCAATTTTTGTCGCGGCCGCGACCGGCGGCGAAGCGGGGACGGCGGCCGGCTTGAGCGGCGCCGGCACCGGTTCCACGGGAGCCGCCGCCTTCACCGGTTCAGGCGCCTTCACAGGAGGTGGCGGAGGAACGGCCGCAGCGGGAGGCGGCACGGGGGGCCCGGAGGAAAGCTCTATCGATTTTTGCTCGGGGAGCTTTGGCGCCGGCTTTGGCGGTTCCGGTTTTTTCTCCGGCGTAGCGAGCAGACCTTCTCGCGGAGCCAGTTCGATATGATTCGCATTCGGCGGAGCCACAGGCTCACTGGCCGCCGGAGGAGGTGGCGATGGCGGTGGCGGTGTAACGGCTTTCGGCACTTCTACGGCTTTAGGAATAACTAAGGGTGCGGGTGGAGGAGGCGGAACCGCTTTGGGCATTTCGATGGGCTTTGACGCCTCTGCAGGCGCTGCAGGCTTCGACTCGACCGGCGCCTGCCCACCTATATCCGTGAGAATCGCATCTAAATCCGAAAGAATAGATTCGATGTCCTCAGGTTGATCTTTGTTCGGCTCTTCCGCCATCTCAGGTGCCGCCGGCCGAAAGCCCCTTCAGGCGCAGGGCCACGTCTTCGGGATTCGTGGCCTCTTCGAGGACCACCGTGTCGTCGATCTTGCCTTCGGCGAACAGACGCAGGAGGTCCTGGTCAAAAGTGTGCATGCCGTAGTATTCGCCGCCTTCGAGCACCTTGCGAATCTCGGCGGTCTTGCCCTCAAGCAGATGCCGGCGCACGAGGCTGTTGGCGATCATGATCTCAGTCGCGGGGAAGCGGCTCTTGCCGTCCTTTGACAACACAAGGCGCTGGCCGATAACGCCCTTCAGGCAGTTCGCGAGCTGCTGGCGCACCTGCGAATGCTGATGCGCGGGATGCGCGTCCACGATTCGGTCCACGGTCTGCGCGGCGTCGAGCGTGTGCACGGTGGAAATCACAAGGTGGCCGGTCTCGGCCGCCGCGATGGCGGCCTGCATCGTCTCCAAGTCGCGCATCTCGCCGATGACGACGACGTCGGGGTCCTGACGCAGAATATGTTTGAGCGCCGATCCGAACGAGTGCGTGTCGAGGCCCACCTCGCGCTGAACGATAGTGGATTTCGCATCGGTGTGGTAGAACTCGATCGGATCCTCGATGGTGATGATGCGGTACTGCTGCGTATTGTTGATGTGATGCAGAAAACTGTTGAGCGTCGTGGTCTTGCCAGCGCCCGTGATGCCCGTAAAAAGAATCAGGCCGCGGCTCTCGTTGCCGAGCTTGGTGAGCGCGTCGATGGGCAGGTTCAGCTCTTCGAAGGTGCGCAGTTTCATCGGCACGACGCGCAAGGTCAGCCCGAGCGTTCCCTTCTGCCGGTACACGTTGACGCGAAAGCGCGCCAGGCCGTCAAGACTGTAGGCGAGGTCGAGCTCCATCGATTTCTCGAACTCGGCCGCCTGCTCCTTGTTCATGAGCTGATAGGCGACGGTCTTGATGTCTTCGGCGGACATCTTCTGCAGATTGGTGGCCAGGATCATCGATCCGCGCACGCGCAAGGCGGGCACGGAATCCGCCTTGAAGTGGATGTCGGAGATGTCCTTCTGGACCATCAGCGTGAGCAGATTTTTTATGTCAATCGCCATATTTAGGGTTGCTCTCTCGTTACTTCTATTCCTGTTAGTGTCAGCCAATCCGTAACTAACGGGCTGAGGATCGCATTCCCCGGAATTGTAAGACGAAGACCGCCCGCCGTCAATCTCTTTTTTATGTCGTATTCGGACAGGAAAATCCGTCCGGCCGGCCCTGTCGAAAGCCAAGCGCGCGCGACCGCCGCCGCCGGCTTGGCCTTAGCCAAACCGGCGACGATGATGTCGATAAGATCGTCGCGCGTAAGCACGTCGAAGCCCGTTTAACGCTCGAGCTTAATCGCGATGCGGTCCAGGTACTTCTCAAGGTCATCGTGCGGGCGCGGGATCACATGCACCGCGACCAACTCGCCGACCTTCTGGGCTGCGGCGGCGGCCGCATCCACGGCGGCGCGCACGGCGCCGACCTCGCCCCGGCACAAGGTCGTGCACAAGCCGTTGCCGACCTTCTCATAACCGACAAGTCGAACCTTGGCCGCCTTTGCCATGGCGTCCGACGCCTCGATCATGCCCGTAAAACCCTTCGTCTCCACCAAGCCCAACGCCTCGCGAATCTCTGCCATATTCCCCCTTACTCCGGATCGTGTCCGCCGAGAGCCTCGCGGCCCTCCGCGCCCGTCTCAAGCACGGCGTTGCAGTGCGTGCAGCGTCGCGGCGTGGTATAAGTCCGCTGACATTCATCGTCCTCGGGCCACCACTCCTCAGAAAACATCTCCACCTTCTTATGGCACTTAAAGCAGAACTTCTGCATCCCCGCTCCGCACCCCGCGCAGAACTTCGGCAGAGGCTGATCCTTATGCGTATGCATGATCGCCGCGCATGCCCCGCACTGCAGATCAATATTGATCTTATACTTCGGCGGCTGGTCCTTATCTTTCTCTTTCGCCATATCTATCCTCGATAACTGGTGTCAGGCTTTCACATTCGCGCAATTCTCGACGAATTGCACGAATGTGAAAGCCTGACACCATGAAATTAGTATCCCTTCCCTTCAGACTTCGCGTCTGTCACGATAGCAATGCTGGCCGATGTTCCTAAGCGGGTCGCGCCGGCGGCGATCATGTCGTGCGCGATCTTCGCGTCGCGGATGCCGCCCGAGGCTTTTACGCCCATCAACGGGCCGACCGTCTCACGCATCAGCTTGATGTCTTCGACCGTGGCGCCGCCGCCGCCGAATCCAGTCGAAGTCTTCACGAAATCCGCGCCCGCTTTTTTAGCGGCGACGCAGGCGCGAACTTTCTCCTCGCTCGACAGCAGAGAGGTCTCGAGGATCACCTTGAGGACCTTGCCGCGCGTGGCGTCGCGCACGGCCTTGATGTCGTCGTAAACTACGATATCGTTGCCGGACTTGAGCGCGCCGATGTTGATGACCATGTCGATCTCGTCAGCGCCGTTGGCCATCGCGTCACGCGCCTCGATGGCCTTGACGGTGGGGGTCGTAGATCCCAGGGGGAAGCCGACGACCGTGCAGACCTTTACGCCCGAG
>JAYTSX010000156.1:0-6453 GCA_043745445.1 Elusimicrobiota bacterium | reverse complement strand
AAGAAGCTCGCCAAGCACATCGACGAGATGGTCGCTCGCCGCGGCACGATCACGCACGAGTCGGGGGTCATGATCCGCGCCGAAGGGGGCTCCGTGCTTCGTTCGATCACGGCCATGCGCGACGCGCTCGAAGCCTCGACGGCCTACTCCGTTTATGAGAAGGCCGAAGGCAGCGGCGTCTTCCTCCTGCAGATCCGCGCGCGCAAAGCCCTCGACTTTTAAGTCAGCGCGATACTAACCGGGAGTGCACCAAAACGCCGCGATCATAGGGCGCAAGATGATCGGCGGGCGTCTTCGCGCCGCCGCATCGCCGCGCTAAAAGGACTCCGTCAGCCCCAACATCCGCTGTTCTGGATGAGCTAACCAAGACGGCTGGAAACGAATGCCGAGGCCTGAACCGAGACAACGTCCGCCATTCAGGCGCTCAGGCGAAAATGGTCTCGGCCGAGATGACGAGCGCCGAATCCAAAGTCGCCGCCGCGATCTCGCCGATCCGCGGACCGCTTCCCGATGGGTGATAGGGCGATGTTGCTCCGGGTGCGGCCGAGGCCGTGAAATAGACCATACACCCTATTCCTACGCCCGCGACGAGCCCGCGACAGGACTGGGAGCGCCTTATAGCGCACGGGAACTTAATGGGGGCGTCGATCGTATAAAGAGGTGGACGCTCCATCACTGCAGGGCTACCGCCATCGTGATGCGGTAGCCAGTCCGCTTTACCGATCGGTCCTTGACCATCTCGAGAGCTATCTCGCGGAGCGTGCCCGCGCGCGCGACGACCCGGCCCATCCCTGCGCCGAGTCCGCATTGCGGCATTTTCTGCAATGCGGGATTGCGCGCTTTGGCGTGGCGAGGTTTCGCTGCCGCCAGTGCGGCGACAGCCGCTTCGTCCCGTTCTCATGCAAGCGCAGAATGGCGTGCGTTTCATGCGACGCCAAGCGGGCGGTCGTTGAGAGCGGCCATGCAATAGCTGAGCTCCTGCCGGGCGAGATCAGCCGCCTTGTGATCCTCGGTGTAGGCCGAGCAGTTGATGGCGGGGCCGAGGATCAAAATGGGCAGATCGGAGGGCGCGTACTTGAGCGCTTCCTTGACGGAAGCGCGGGTCTCGGCGTCCTCGGTGACGAAGCACTCGGCGAAGACGTCGGCCTTAGCGCCTTCCTTCTTTGAGGTAGCGCGCGATCACCGCGCCGACGTTGCTGGCCTCGTTGCCCTTGGAGTAGAAGTCGTCGCAGCCGAGCGCGTACGCGCGCTCGACCACGGCCTCAGCGTCGTGGCCCGACATGACCTTGCGCGCGAGGGCGTCGTCTTCGACGACGAGGATCGACAGTTTCTCCATGACACGGATATTCTAGCAAGATTACATAATAGTTTCATATGAAAATAAAGATTTTCCATTTGTTGGTGATAATGGCATATAAATTGATCTGTGAAGGCTGCCGGCAAGGAGATAACTATGGACCGTGGAATTATGGCGTGGTTCGGGAACTTCGAATGTTGGTTCGCGGGGCGCTCTTCGGGCGACAGCTACACTGATGAACAGGGGCGCACGATCGATTTCCGCAAGATATAAAGGGGAAAGGGAATGAAAATGAATAGACAGTCATTGTTGAGCGGCTTGGCCGGAATCCTGATCGCGTCGTCGGCACAGGCGCAGATCGCGCCTTTGGCCGCCCCCGCGCAGCCGAAGGCCGCGCCGCAGGCGGTCGTGGACGAGAGCTCTCAGAACATCTGGGACGAGGACGTCGCGCGCGTGTCGAGAGAGCTCGGAAAGATGAAGCTGAAAGCCCGGGCCAAGGAAAGCGTGGGCCGGGCGCTCGACGCCTACCGGAAGGGTGATTACGACCGCGTTCGAGCTCTCGCTCCCGAGATTCTCAAGCTCGATCCCGACGCGATCGAGGCGACCGAATTCCTGGCGTCCGCGGCCTTCATGCGCGGGGACAAGAAAGCGGTGGAGATGTTCGACCAGGCAATCGCGGTGCGGCTGAAGTGGCTCGAGCGGCAGACGGACCCGGAGGCCCGGCGCGACGGCGAAAAACAGCTCTCGGTCCTCTATGGAAACCGCGGCACCGCGAAGCTGATGGGAAATCCGCAGGGAGCCCTCGCGGACTTCGACGCGGCCCTCAAGGGAAACACCCCGCTCAAGGCGATGATCTACTGGCAGAAGAGCGAGGCGCTTGTCGCGATGCACCAATACGACGAAGCCGCGGAGCTTTTCGAGGCGGCCGTGAAGATGGACCCGAACCTCAAAGCTCGGGGCAATGTGAAGTTCCCCGACCCGACAGCGCGCAACCTCTGCCAGGTGCTCGCGTTCAACGGCCGGAATATCCAGGCGTGCAACTGATACAGGAGAAAATGAACATGGAATCCATATTTCCCGCGCTGTTCGTGGAGCCGGTGACGACGACTTGGGCGATGCCGGCCAATCATTACGACGCCGGCCGCCAAATCTCGATCGTGAATGAGACGGGGCTTCCCGCTTTCGAGCGTGGCGGTCCCGCGATCAGCTGCAGCTCCTGCAGCTCGACGACCACCTCCGACAGCCAGATGGGGATCAACCGCGGGCAGGACGACTCGACCACTTACACGGACACGGATTAGCTCTAGGAGACATGACATGGGATCACGGATGACTTTTGTTTCGAACGCGGGAAAAGACGAGATCGGAATTTTCCCCGCGCTGTTCGTCGAGCCGGTGGCGACGAGGTGGGACATGCCGACGCATCACTACGATGCCGGACGCCAGATGACGGTCGAGACCGCGACGGGGCTGCCGGCCTTCAAGCGGCACGCGCAGTCGACGGGTACCGTCACGGGCAGCTCGAGCAGCTCTTCCTCGGACAGCCAGATGGGCATCAATCGCGGGACGGACGACTCGTCCCACGACTCGGACACCGACTAAAGGAGCGCGGCGATGAGCAATAACGGGCGGATCGTCATCTTGACGCAGGAGCTGGACCCGCACGCCGACATTCTCGTCGGCGTGCTGGCCGATAGGGGCGTCCGCCCGTTCCGCTTCCACACGCGGGACTTCCCGATGAAAGCGACCGTGAGCCTCAGCGCGGGCGCGGAAGACCTCAAGGTTTCGCTGCGCTCAGGCGGCGAAACGATCGAGAGCGGGGACATCAAGAGCGTCTGGTATCGCCGGCCCGACCGCTGCCTGGTGGACGCGGCGCTGACGGACACGGAGCGCCGCATCGCCGAGGAGGAGAGCGAGGAGACCTTGCGCGGCCTCTACCGCGGCGTCGACGCCCTGTGGGTCAACCGCCTCGACCGCAACCGGTACGCGGGCTCGAAGGTCGTGCAGCTGCGCAAGGCGCGCGAGCTCGGGCTGCGCGTGCCGGAGACCTTGATCACGAACGACCCGCAGCGACTCGTTGAGTTCTACCACGAGCGCGGCGGGGACATCGTGGTCAAAATGCAGAAGACCGCCTTTTGGGCGCCGGAGTCGGGGCTCGGCCTTTACACCTCCAAGGTGGACCTTGAGAAGCTCGACCAGGCCGCGCTACTGCGCGGCTGCCCCTGCGTCTTTCAAGAGAACATCAAGAAGGCCATCGAGCTGCGCGTGACCGTGATCGGCCGGCGCGTCTTCACCGCGGCCCTACGCTCGCAAGAGGTAGCGGCGGCGCACGTGGACGTGCGGCGCGCGACGATGACGGTGCCGCACGAGGCGAGCTCCTTGCCGCCGGAGATCGAGAAGAAGGTGCTGCGCCTGATGGGCGCGCTCGGCCTCCAGTACGGCGCGATCGACATGATCGTGACGCCGGAGGGCGAGCATGTGTTCCTCGAGCTCAACCCCAACGGCCAGTTCGGCTGGATCGAGGAGAGGACGGGCCTGCCGCTCTACGACGCCATGGCCGACCTTTTGATCTCGGGACAGGAAGAGCGCTGATGCACATAGTCTGGAGCGGCTCCGACGGCCCCAAGGATGAGGCGATCTCGGCCCGCCACTGGGCCCTCTACGCCGAGTTCCTCAAGACGAAGCGCACCGCCTTCACGGGCGCGACCGTTCTCCTGATCATCCAGACGATACTCGGGCTCATGCCGGCGTTCCTGTCGCGGCGCCTGTTCGACGAGGGGCTGCTCGTGGGGGACTACGACGCGTTTCGGCGCGTGCTTTTTATTCAGGCCGTCTGCTTCGCCGCCGGCGTCGCGCTGTCCGCGGTCTGTCTCATGCTCTACTCGCGGATCGGAGCCGAGCTCACCTCCGGCCTCGCTCGCCGCCTGTTCCGGCATCTGCAGTCGCTGCCGTTCGGGTATTTCGTGGAGACGAAGCAGGCGTCGTACCTGCAGACGCTCAACGGCGACGTCAATGGTCTGCAGGACGCTTCGGGACCGGAGCTCGGGCAGGCCCTGGTCGCCGCTCTTCAGATGCTCATCGCGGTGCCGGTCATGCTGTGGTGGGACTGGCGGCTCGCGCTGGTGAGCGCCGGTACGCTTCCGGTTCTGGCCTTCGTCGCCGTGCTGGCCGCGCGGTCGTCGAAGAAGCTCCTGTACGAGCAGCTGGGAGCTTCCGTCGCGATGAACGCAATGCTGCACCAGTCTCTCGGCGTCGGGGCGCACCTCGTCAACCTGTATCCCGCCATGCGCGAGCAGCGAGGCCGAGCCTACGACGCGCTCGAGGCGGGCCTCAAGCGCGTCGACCTGAGCCGTGCGGCGCACGCGCAGGCGTCGTCGGCCGCCGTCGAGACGCTTATTTACGCCTCGGCCTTCGCGCTTAACGCGTACGGCGGCTGGCTCGTGGTGGGGCGGGAACTGAGCCTTGGCACGCTCGTCGCCTTCGGAACGGTCGGCATGTTCCTGAGCGGGCCGGCGTCGCACCTCGCGCGTCACGGCGTGTTCTTCAGCGACGCGCTGGTCCGGCTCAAGCGCGTGTGGGACCTTCTTCAGCTCGCTCCGGAGGAAAGCGAAGCCGGACGCGCGTCGCGGCGCCGCCCGCTCTTCCGGGAGTCGCTGGCGTTCGAGGGCGTGCGTTTCGCCTACAAGGACGGCGCGGCCGTTCTCGACGGTGCCTCCTTCGTTCTCCGGGCCGGCGAAAAGGTCGCTCTGGTCGGGCCGTCCGGCGCGGGCAAGACGACGGCCGCCTACCTCATGCTGAGGCTGTTCGAGCCGTCGTCGGGCACAGTCCGCGTCGACGGCGTGGACGCCCGACTCTTTCCTCTGGCGGCCTACCGAGAGCTCTTCGGCTTCGTGCCGCAGGAGACGGTCCTCTGCGACGGCACCATCCGGGAAAATCTTCTGCTCGGAAATCCCGGCGCCTCGGCGCGCGAGCTCGAGGCCGCCTGCCGCGCCGCCCAGGCTCACGATTTCATCGCCGCCCTCCCCGGCGGGTACGAGACCCCCGTGGGCCAGAGCGGCTTTCATTTCTCGGGCGGCGAGCGACAGCGCCTGGGCGTCGCGCGCGCCTTGCTGCGCAAGCCACGCGTGCTGATCATGGACGAGCCTACCTCGTTCCTCGATCCCGAGACGGAAGGCCGCCTCATCGCGGGACTGCGCGAGCATCTTGGCCCGGAGGCGACCTTGGTGCTAATAACGCACCGCGATTCGGTCGCCAAGGCGATGGACCGGGTTCTGTCCGCGGCCGAGGGCCGCTTCTCTGAGGCGGCGTCCGCCGCGGGAGCGCCGGCATGAACGAGCCTGCGCGCGGCGTCGCGCCTTCTGCCCGGCCTGACCGCCGCGGACGCCGAGGAGACGTCGATCGTATGAAGAGGTGGACATTCCATCCCTGCGGGGCTACCGCGCTCGTGACGCGGCGGCCAGTCCGCTTTACCGCTCAGTCCTTGACCACCTCAAGACCTATCTCGCGGAGCGTGCCCGCGGGCGCAAGACGGCGGCATTCGCGCCGTCGCGAGGCTTGGGTCCGGCGAAAATCGGCGAAATCGCCGTTGATTTTACCGGACAGGAGGGCTATCCTTCGCCAGTGGAGCACGCCATTGCGGTGGTCGGGTCTAAAATCTCGGGCAGCCTTCTCGACCTTCTGGCCCGCATCGACGGCGCGGCCTCCGACCTGACCTTCCAGGGCTTCCTGGGCGCTCCGACCTTCCGCGTCTCGACCCTCGACGTCGCGTAAGCGTGACGAAAAATTTACTCTGGTCGAGTAGGACCAAAGGGGCGTCTTGGATTGGGTCTTTGGACACCTGCGCGAAATCGGCATTCCTTGTATCCTGTTGTTACCTGTAGCTCGGGGGATTGGCCCCGGGGTATCCACGATCCCGCCGCAACGGGATGAGTCCAGGGGAAGTGACGTCGAGGCTGGTTACTCGCGACACTTCCCCTGGACTCTTTTTGCAGTGGAAACAGCCGCCCGTTTGGTAAACTACATAATCTCAAGGAGCCTGACATGAATGAGCAAGCCACGGCAGTTGCCGACGTTAAGGTGGAGTTCAACCTCTGCGTTCATCAAGACGCCACGTTCGGAGAGGAGCGCGGCGCGATCGAATGAGGACTCGATAAGGG